>JAIIAN010000693.1 GCA_022717655.1 Bacillota bacterium
TTCCTGTTTTCTACTGTCTTTTAAGTAGACGGACAGAAAGGAGGGATTGCATGGATGAACGCAGAGAGGAAATCATTCATGAGGAACCATGCCGGGAGATGTTATGGTTTCAGGAGCTGGCACAACAAGACCAGAACGGATATACAGTAAACAAAACGAAAGTAAGAAAGATATTAGAGTACATATTACGGAGGATGAAAAATGAATAGCTATACCGAAGCAGTACAAAAAGCAATGAAAGGAGACCAGGAAGCGTATACGTACCTGTATGAGAAAACGTATACGAAATGTTTTTACCTGGCGAGGAAGTTTTTAAACAGCGAGCACACAGCTCAGGATATCGTTCAGGATGCCTATGTGAAGGCTTTTAAGTCTCTGGATACCTTAGAAGACCCGGAGAAGTTTCCGTCCTGGATCGGAACGATTGTGTCGAACCTTGCCAAAAATGAACTGAAACGGAGAAAGGTAACCTTGTTTTCAGAAACAGAAAACGAAGACGGACAGGATATCAGTGATACATTTGTGGACGACCGTGTGTCCGTTCAGCCGGAAGTCGTTATGGATCAGAATGAGACAACGAGATTGATGAAAGAGATCATTGATACTTTGACCGATGAACAACGCATCTGTGTCACAATGTTCTATATGGAACAGATGTCCGTAAAAGAAATGGCGTCCGTGCTTGAAGTATCAGAGAATACCGTTAAGAGCCGCCTGAATTATGGAAGACAAAAGATCAAGGACAAAGTATTAGACCTCGAAAAGAAAGGTACAAAGCTTTATGGTCTTGCTCCGATTCCATTCTTCCTGTTGCTGCTTAAAGAGGACGTTAAAGCGGCACAGGCAACACCGATTCCGTCAATGTCGGCTGCAGTGTCTTCAGCAACCAAAGCAGTTACAACCGCAGCAGGAACCGGAAGTACCGTTGCCGGAACAACCGCAGCCACAGTAGCAGCAGGCGCCGGAAAAGGAATCGCCACAAAAGTGATCGCAGGCATTGTCGCCGGAACGCTTGTTGTTGGAGGTGGAGC
>JAIIAN010000694.1 GCA_022717655.1 Bacillota bacterium
TGGATGGCAAGTACATCATAAGCTACCTTTAGATGATAGCGGCACAAATGCTTTTGATAACTTAATACTAATGAAAAATGATCCATATCACCAAGCATTGACTAATTATCAATTTAATATGACAAGAGACATGATTGTTGGTGAAAGTAGAATAGTCCCGTGGGTTAAACCTCAAGGTACAATTTATCCAAAGTGAGGATGATATTATGGAAAAAGTTATAGACATGATGGTGAATGAGCTTTCTAAACTAATGGAAGATTATGGATACAGAATCAATCCACCAGTTAGCACTAATTTTTTGGAATCAATGACCAAAGCAAATTTTTCAAGCACTGATTTACCGCCCGTTCTTGAGGATTTAAATAATGACATTTTATTTTTTTTGAAAAAGCAACCAGATTATTTTTATTTTTTAACGAAAATGGATGGCTTTGAGTTCGATGGAGTAATGCTTTATAGCTTTGCTCTTCAGCTTGAAGATAATAATGTACCTATCAATAATATTTTCCTTTACAACGATAATTTTAGAAATAATGACATATTTGTTAATACTGATTTATCTGACCGCGTTGTTATTGGTCAGGATAGTATTTCTCTTTTCACATATGATCTCAAGGAAAATGTGTATCAAATTAGAGACAATGTAGGTACAGAAAAGATATTTGGTTCGTTTGATAACTTCACTGATTTCTTAAGGGAGATCCTTGATACTGTAGCATAGTCTGTCATTAGGGGCTTAACAGCCCCCTCTTCTAAACACTTCCTATTCCAGGACAATCCTCTTACTTAAAGCGAACAACTGGAACCAGAAATGGCGTTTACGCAACCGTTTCCTGTTGACTTATTTTGTAATGAATCGACTTTTCAGGACAGCGATGCTGGTGATTGGCGGCAACATGGTCAAAATTCTGGCGTGCTATGACAACGAGTGGGGATTCTCAAACCGCCTGGTGGATCTGGCGGTGCTGATGGATAAGAAAGAGCTGTAAGCCTTAGCTTGATGCCGGGTGGCGCTTGCGCTTACCCGGC
>JAIIAN010000695.1 GCA_022717655.1 Bacillota bacterium
TATGGGATTATGCTGCTGAGAACGGAAAAAAAGTATTATCGCTGTCATGGCCGGTTAGCGGTGGGGCAAAAATGACGTATTCTATGCCAGAACTTTCTCCGGCAAAACCGAGAGAATGGAACACTCGTACTTTTTTTGCCCAGTTAAATATGATGCGGAAATATGGAACACCGGGATTCGCAATCCGGACGATGCTTTCCAGAAGAGAACTGCCGAAAGCCTGGTTTTATGGAAAACAGCCGGATCTGGATCAGGCGATGATTCATTGCTTTGAACATGCCATCGAGAAAGAGGATTTTGATATTGCAATGCTGCATATTTATGGCCTGGATGATGAAAAACATCAGGTTGGCATTGCGGGGGGCAAAATTCATGGATATTTGAGGGCGTATGATCGTTTTATTGGTCGTTTGATGGAATACTGTGATCGGAGACAGGCACAGAATGAGAATGTGACACTTATGGTGACCGGCGATCATGGACAAAAGGATGTGACCTATGCGATCCATGGAAATATGGCACTTCAGGATATGGGATACAGCACTTACCAGGATGGCTTTTTAAAAGAGTATCAGGTTTACATGGATGGTTGTGATGGAATGGCGTATCTGTATCCGAGAAATGCAGAATCTGAGGATGACAGAGAGGCGTGCCGGGAAGCAGCAGAATATTTTAAGACGGTACCTGGAGTCAAAGCAGTCATGGAACGGGAAGAATTTGCTTCTTACGGTTGTGATCAAAAGGCAGAGTACGTGCTGGAAGCGGTAAATGGTTATTCTTTTGAAACAGGATATGAAGCAGAGGCAGACAAAGCGCATCACTATACAGTAGTCAGTCACTATAAAGGACTTCACGGGTATCTTCCGGATGAGGATGGATATCGTACTGTATTTTTCAGCTATGGAAAGGATGTCCAGGCAAAAACCATTGACAAGATGTGCATCACGGATATTCTTCCTACGATGCTGACCTGGCTGGGGATTACCCCGGATGCAGACATGGACGGAAAGGCAGTAAAAGGTGTATGGA
>JAIIAN010000696.1 GCA_022717655.1 Bacillota bacterium
ATTAGAAATTGACCGACACTCCGAAGAGCAGCGAAGTAGTGATAGGATAACCCTCGGTGCCTACTTCCGGGTCCCAACCCTTCGGGAATCCGCTGAGCGAGAAGAGGTCGTTGCCAGAGATATAGAAACGTACGTTGTCCATCTTGGCCTTCTTTGTAAGCTCACGTGGCAGCGTGTAGCCGAGCGAGAGGTTCTTCAGTCGGATGTAACGGCCATTGAACAACCAGAAATCCGACATTGCCATATTGCCGTCGCGGTTGGTGCGTGTCAGTCGCGGATACTTGGCAGCAGCGTTATATGCGTCGCTGTTGTACAAACTCCAGTAATTGCCCTCGAGCAATGACGGGAAGTTGCTCCAGTTGTCGGCCAGACCCTCAATCATTGCAGGCGATATGCGCGAGTTCTGCTTGCCCACTCCCTGGAAAGTAAGTCCAAAGTCGAAGCCGCGCCATGAGCCGTTGAAGCTGATACCGAACATGTAACGGGGCAGCGAACCGCCAAGTTTCACACGGTCATATTCGGGCGAAATCTTGCCGTCTGGCACTCCGTCAGGACTGCTGATGTCCTTATACTTGATGTCGCCGAGCTTGGTGTTAGAGTTTAGCTTGGGCGAATTGTCGAGGTCTTCCTGTGTCTTGAAGAGTCCATCGCTCAAATAGCCGTACCACTCATCAAACTGGCTTCCCTCCATCTTTACCTTCTCGCCGAGGAACTGTGTACCGTTGAGGTTGCCCATCTTCGAAACGAAGTCAGAGAGGTTGGCAGATACCGAGTAGTTGAACTCGCCGATGTTGTCGCGCCATCCTAGCTCGATGTCGTAGCCAGTGGTGTGCATACGTCCGGCATTGACGCTCGGATTGGAGAAGCCTACAAACTTAGGTATTTCGAGTTCGAGCAGCATGTCGCGTGTATTCTTCTTGTAAACGTCAGCCGAGAAGTGCAGGCGGTTGTCGAAGAAGTTGGCATCCAGACCTATATCCCACGATTCTGTTGTCTCCCATGTGATGTTGTTTACGGCATAAACGAGC
>JAIIAN010000697.1 GCA_022717655.1 Bacillota bacterium
TGCGTTACGACTTTAAAGGCAACTTTGACCTGCAGGGTCTGGAAAACGGCATCGAAGAAGTGGGGCCGAGTAACGTGCCTTATATTGTCGCAACCATCACCAGCAACTCCGCCGGTGGGCAGCCAGTGTCGCTGGCGAACCTGAAAGCGATGTATGCGATTGCCAGAAAATACGATATCCCGGTGGTCATGGATTCGGCGCGCTTCGCAGAAAACGCCTGGTTTATTCAGAAACGCGAAGCGGAATATAAAGACTGGACTATCGCGGAAATAACCCGGGAAACCTATAAGTACGCGGATATGCTGGCGATGTCCGCCAAGAAAGATGCCATGGTGCCCATGGGCGGGTTGCTGTGCATCAAGAACGATGACTACTTCGATGTCTACACCGAGTGCAGAACATTGTGCGTCGTTCAGGAAGGGTTCCCGACTTACGGTGGCCTTGAAGGTGGCGCGATGGAGCGTCTGGCTGTCGGCCTGCATGATGGCATGGGCCAGGACTGGCTGGCCTACCGGATTAATCAGGTGCAGTACCTGGTTGACGGCCTGGAAGCCATCGGGGTGGTTTGCCAGCAGGCGGGGGGCCATGCTGCCTTCGTGGATGCGGGTAAGTTATTGCCGCACATTCCAGCAGAACAGTTCCCGGCGCAGGCGCTGGCCTGTGAGCTCTATAAAGTAGCGGGTATCCGCGCAGTTGAGATCGGTTCGTTCTTATTAGGCCGCGATCCGAAAACAGGTAAACAATTACCTTGCCCGGCAGAGCTGCTGCGTTTAACCATTCCGCGGGCCACGTATACGCAATCGCATATGGATTTCATCGTCGAAGCCTTTAAACACGTTAAAGAAAATGCGAAGAATATAAAGGGATTAACCTTCACCTACGAACCTAAAGTATTACGCCACTTCACTGCAAAACTCAAAGAAGTTTAACCTTCTGTCCCCGGGTGGCTAAATAATGTTAGCCACCCGTAAAGTAAATATATCAATAACATCAGGCTTACCATAATTGATGGGGGCACCATGGATAA
>JAIIAN010000698.1 GCA_022717655.1 Bacillota bacterium
TGCAAAAATACAACTTTTTCACGACTTTCCCATCCTTCACATCCACTTATCTTGTTATGAAAACACAAGGCACAGAATAATAAGTTGCAGAAATGTTTGGCATGCAAACTTTTATTTCGTAACTTTGCAGCTATCTTTTATTTAAAAACGCAACCTGAAACACATTATAAATTCATAAATAACAAAACATTATCGCTTATGAAGAGACATCTACTACTTTTCTTTGCCATGCTCATGGCAACGTTGTCCCTCTCGGCTGCCACGAAGACATGGTCGTTCGAATGGAACAAAGGTCCGAAAGACGCCGGAGCACAAGGCTTCTACAACTTCGGCACATCGTTTGTCGAGAAATCGTTCTATGAAGCCGAGCTTAACGGCGTGACATGGGACATCAAATCGGACGGCACCATGAAATATGCCTACACATCCTCCTTGGGACAAACCATAGGTGCAGGGTCATCAGTTTCCGACTACACCGAGCTCTGGACAAGCGGCATAGCGGGCAAAATCAAAGCCGTGCGCGTGAAGGCTAAGACAAAGAGTAATTCTACAAACACCGCTGACCTGTCGGTAAAGGTGAACGGCGTAGAATATAAATGTGGCGACAAGACCACGGCTGAGCTGACAGGCCAACTGGCAGAAAACGAGTTTAAGGCTACCGATAACGGTCAGGAGGGCAAGATCGTCATTGCCATTAAGCCCACAGGCACCGGCCGCGGTACCTTACATATAAAGAAGATAGAGGTCGACTATGAGGAGATCGAATCGTCTGTTCCCGCTCCACTGTTTAGCCTTGCATCAGGCTCTTACGACGAGGCACAGAGCGTGGCGTTGAACGTGGAGGGAGCCGAGGCCGGAACCTACGCCGTGTTCTACACCACCGACGGCAGCAACCCACGCGTTGAGGGTGGCACACGCAAGGAATATACAAAACCCATAAGCGTGGAATATACGCAGCAGGTAAAGGCTGTGACGAAGGTGGGCAACGAGTATAGTGCGGTGACAGAGGCCAACTATGTCATAAGAC
>JAIIAN010000699.1 GCA_022717655.1 Bacillota bacterium
GTGGGGAATTTTTCCATGGAACGCTTGAAGTTATGGATGCGGAAACTCCCGTGACATTGTTTCTTGGCGAGGATGCACAGAGACCACTGGCAGAGAGGGTGAAAAATTTCCTTCCCAGAGTATGCCGCAATTATACCTTGATTGATACAAAGGATTATGAATTAAAAGGAATTAAGGAAGAGTATCGTGGGACGATTTCCCATCTGGTGATGCACGGGGTTAATAACCGTGTGGATGCCCATATGGAAGCTGCATTTTGTCATCCTATGGATATCAGACGTTATTACAGACAGTGGGATTATTGATAAAATGGGAGCGTGACCGATGGAATTACGTCAGTTTACCTATGTGGACATGGTAGCCACCTGTGGAAGCTTCACCAAAGCGGCGGCGAAATTATTTATCAGCCAGCCAGCGCTGAGCAATTATATCGGAAAAGTGGAAGAAGAGTTGGGGGTTAAATTGTTTGACCGGTCTTCCACGCCGCTGACGCTGACTTACGCAGGAGAGCAGTATCTGAAGCGGGCGCGGGTGATCCTGGGGCAGATCCATGAGATGGACAAGGAGATCCGGGATATCACCCAGAACATGAAGGGCAAGATCCGTCTGGGATTTCCCAGCGAACGTATCATCTATATGCTGCCGCTTCTGCTGGCACCGTTTAAGGAGAAATATCCAGGCATCGACGTGGAAGTGATCACGGGGCCTGGCAACCGTCTGACAGAAGGACTCCGTGCCGGTGAGACGGATTTCGTGTTTCTGCCTACCTGGGTGCCCCAGAAGGACATCATCCAGGAGGAAATCTGCCAGGAAGAACTGGTCCTGGTGGCGGCGAAGGGGTATCTGCCGCCGGAATGTATGCTGGATCAGGAAAAGAAGGTAATAAATTGGAAGAAAGTGGCAAAATTTCCAGTGATTACCCTGAAAAAAGGCCATGCTCTCCGTTCCAGCGTGGAGGTCTTATTCCGCAATGCGGACGCGAAGCCCGACATTTTCTTTGAGTCCCACAGCAACATGCTTTCCTAC
>JAIIAN010000700.1 GCA_022717655.1 Bacillota bacterium
AAGTTTAAAATAATCCCAACCGAGTTCGGCCCCGATGCCCAGACGCTGATGTTGATTATCGGAGATTTGCCGATCGTAAAAAACGTTGGTTCCCCACATCCATTGAGATGAAAAATGGCGATAGCCAAAGCCCGTATTAATGACATTACGATCGTCCTGCCGACGTCCACCCAGTTGAGTGAAAATAAGATGATCTTTTTGGTCGTAAAGCGGAATAAGCGCGTCCAGTTCAGAATCCCTCAGGCTAAAGCGTTCATCTGTACTGAGACTCACACGCGCCGTACCAAATTGATTTAACCAGGACTGAACGGCAGAAGACGCCTCGCCAGCGACGACAGATGCCGCCGCGCTGCCGAGGGCATTCGCCTTATTTTCCCCGCTCAATAGAGTACCAGCCTGTATGGCCGCCTGCGCAACGGCACTGCTGTCATAGACCTCCTTTTCCTGTACCGTTTCATCAATGGGAGGTTTAGCCCCCTGAGCATACGCTGTAAATGATGGAAAAAGATAAACGGGGAATAGCTGAAGAAAAATCTGTACGTAAGCGAATAGCTTCCTTGCTCGACGTGTCATTGTACGGCCTTATAAATATTGAGCGCGATTTTAAAGGAGGCACTATATTCGTTGGGAAATTGTCAGGCAAGATTCTAAAAGATGAATAAAGCGATCTCATTCATATCAAAAAATAATTATATTCGCGATGGATATAATAAAAGAAACAAAGCCATGACATTTCGCTTAATATCGCAATGAAATATTTTTTGAATGGATAATTAAGCTAAAAAAACAGCGAGATTTAAATATGAAAAAAACTACAAGTGTCATTCAGTATTTTTATACGGTCTCTGACAACCAAAAAAAAACGCAACTTCCAGGAAGTTGCGTTTTCTCGCCAACCGTCAGTATCCGGAGGCGTCAGCTTCGGCACTCGGCAAAGACTCTGGCGGCTGCGGAGCAAAGCCGCGCAGGCCGACAACGTGAACGTGTTCGCTGTTCTGGAACACTTTACGCACCAGCTTGTAGGTT
>JAIIAN010000701.1 GCA_022717655.1 Bacillota bacterium
CAAGAGAAGCGAGGAACGCAGGCAGGCGGAGAAGATGTTTCTGGACAGTAATGGAAATGCGAAGCTTGTTGATATTGCTGAAAAATTGAAGCTGCCGCCGAACAAGATACGAAAGTGGAAGTCCATGGATAAATGGGAGGAGAAATTGCACCCCTCCGGTGCCGAAAAAGGCAAAAAAAAACAAGTGGAGCGTTCCACTTGCGATAAAGGGAGCGTTCCACCTAAAAAGAGAGCGGGCGCACCCAAGGGAAACAAAAATGCGAAGGGGCATCATAACCCTGTGCCGCCTCCGGATACCACCAAGCATGGAGGGTATTCTGCGGTGTACTGGGACACCCTGAGCGAAGAGGAACGTGCACTCATTGAGGATATGCCAAAGGATGAAGAGTTACTGCTTATAGAGCAGATACAACTCTTTTCCGTGCGTGAGCGTAGAATTATGACAGCGATCAACAAGTACAGGAATAGTGACAGTCCTGTTGCCCTGTCGTTCAATCAGCGTTCCGAGAGAAAAAGGGCATTTGATAGCGACGAGGACAAAGCGGAATATGCCAGAAGGATCTCCGAGAAAGTCAAAGCAGGAGAGAGACTTCCGGGAAACGAGTATTCCACTTTTACTCAGACAGAGAACAAAGACCAGATCATTGCGAGGTTGGAATCAGAATTGTCGAATGTGCAGTCGAAGAAAACCAAAGCAATAGAAGCTCTGGCGAAGCTGCATCTGGAGAACCGCAAGCTGGACGGAGACAGCAAGGGCAACGAAGTGGTACGGGAATGGACACAGAGAGTATTGGAGCAGAGGAGGAATGGCAATGGATGTTGATAACTGGCTGGGAGCTTTCCTCGACGAAAGTATTCCGCTGTGGAAAGCGGATCCTGTTCTGTTTATGCGTGAAGTACTGTCATTCGAACCGGATGACTGGCAGATCGAGGTAGCCAGAGATCTTAGGGATTATCCGAGGGTGTCTGTAAAATCCGGGCAGGGTGTTGGAAAGACGGGTCTCGAGGCATCATTGCTTTTGTG
>JAIIAN010000702.1 GCA_022717655.1 Bacillota bacterium
AAGATGAGCAGATGCGTAATCTATATTTAAGTTATAGAGAGCAGATGGATT
The DNA here is from genome assembly GCA_022717655.1 of Bacillota bacterium. Lineage (GTDB taxonomy): Bacteria > Bacillota > Clostridia > Lachnospirales > Lachnospiraceae > Blautia. The sequence goes on from JAIIAN010000702.1 coordinate 52, forward strand.
CGCTAAACGCAATTGATTTTGATGATTTGTTGCTTAATGCTTATCAATTACTGATACATAATCCAAGAATTGCAGACTTATATCGAAGAAGTTTTACATACATTTGTGTGGACGAGGCTCAGGATTTAAACAAAGCTCAATACATGGTTCTTCGCGCGATTACTGGTGGTGAGCATAAGAACGTAATGCTGGTTGGCGACACCAAACAATCCATATATGCCTTTAATGGTTCAAGTAGTAAATATATGGATGATTGGTTTGTGAAGGACTACAATCCGACCGTATATAACCTAAATGAGAATTATCGAAGTGCGAAGGCGATTTTGGATTATGCACAAAAGGTAGTGCATGATGACACCTTAGATGTAACCTTACCTTATACAGGCGTTTGTAAGGAATATGCTTATGATACACCATGTGAGGAAGCGCAAGAAGTCGTAAGTGGTATAAAATCATTGGTTGGTGCTGAAATAGAAGGTTATGACGGGAAATTGAGTTATTCTGATATTGCAGTACTTGCTAGAAATAAATTCGTTCTTGGAAAGATTGAAGAACAATTAAAAAGTGGCGGACTGCCATATCATTATAAAACTACGGGAGCAGGTTTGGAATTTGCATCCACTGCTGCTAAAGCTTTTGATTTGGCTATGGTAGTACGAACCAATCCCTATGATAGACTGCATCTTGATATGTTGCAGTCTATAGTAGGCGTGAGCCATTGCAAATCATTAGAACAAGTTGTAGAAAATATTAGCGATGCATTCTTAAAAGAAGTCGTGCAGCAAGCCTCACTATTAAAAGATGATGGTAGTAATATGTATCAAACTGTCAAATCCATATTGAACACTTTAAAAGCCTCCAATGCTTCGGAATTTAAATCAACAGATGAAGTTTTGGCTGTTTTTGATGAATTTGAATTGTTAAAACATCATTGGAGTTCTTATGCTAAGAGTGTAACAAACTATTCTTTGTC
>JAIIAN010000703.1 GCA_022717655.1 Bacillota bacterium
TATTTTGATGCAGATGCCTACCGGACCAGCACGTTGCCGGAGATATCAGATGGCCAGCGCGGAGCTGCCGCTGCTGCAGCGATAGTGGCAGGAAGTCCTGGCGTCGGGGCTGTAATTATGGCTGAGAGCGAATCATCGAATAATTCGGCGGAATATGTGCAGGGGATGATTAATGGTCAGCGATTTCGCGGCTGGGTAGGTGTAACCCGATTAAAAGTGGGAGATAACGTGGACATGATTGTTGAATGGCAGCATGACCATTATGAGGTCTATGCCATTGCGTTACCGGAAGAGCGGATCGTTTCGATATGTCCCAAATGTGATATGGGGCATATTGCGCATATGCTTTGGCGCATTAAAAATATGTTCATTCTAATCACTATATTGATGGTGGCTTTTGTTTCTGTATGTGTATTTATCTCTTTCACAAAAGGAAATCCAAATGGAGCATCTTTGTTTGAAAGATTTTATCTTTTTCTGGTAATGGCTTTTGTAGGATCTTCTATGATTTCAGGATTAATTGCATTCTCTGCTTATAAAGCCTGTGCTCCCACTTGTTGCAAGCTGGCAGAGGAAATATTTTATTTGTTGGAGATGAAGGATGTTACCAATGTGAATCTAAAAAAAATCACCAAGAAAAGAGAACTACATCAGAAAAAAAAGATAAATGGCATGAACCATCAAGTCAACCTCATAATCCAAAGCCAATGCGTAAACTTGGCTACTTGTTTGAACATTGGTATTATTATTAATTAAGAAAACGAAGATCCTGTTTTTTTGTTTTCGGTAAACTATCGAACAATACTTCAAAGGAAAGTCGCCAGAGATTCAGGTGTCAGGATACAGAAAGTACACAGGCTCAGGAAAGGATATTAGACGCCAAAATGGCATCTGGTGCGGAATACAATTGTGACAAATTGGAGAAAATATGTTTTGGGAGCTGGTTTCGGGCGATTTTACTGACCAGGGAAACCATGGTGGCAATAACTTTGTTGCAGGTGGTTGTGACCTGGATATCGGATAA
>JAIIAN010000704.1 GCA_022717655.1 Bacillota bacterium
GACGTACAGAGCGCGTTAAAGTCCCTGACCAGCGCCCAGAATGGCCAGAAGTCCCTGGAAGATGGTTTAAAGACCTTAAAGAGAAATATCTGTGTTCAGACTGGATGGGATTACAATGCGGATATGGAGATCGGTGCTGTTCCGGCTCCGGATCTGGCTTCCATCAGCGCCATGAACCCGGATGAGGATACCAAGAAAGCCATCAGTTACAACCCGACCATCAGTTCTCTTCGCGCATCCAATGGACACGGCGATGTGAACCGCGGCATTAAGGAGCGTTCTCTGGAAGACACGGAAAATAAGATCAGCACCAAAGTGCATGATCTATATACCGCAGTTCTGCAGAGCAAGATCACCTATGACGGCGCTGCAAGCGCCTACGAGAGTGCCCGCCTGACCATGGAAGGCAATGAGCGGAAGTACGTTATGGGAATGCTGGGGAATCTCCAGTATCTGCAGCTGAAGATGACGTATTTACAGCAGAAGCAGGCGTATGATACGGCAGTTCTCAGCCTGAATCAGGCGATCAATGATTATAATTGGGCGCTGTATGGCGTGGTGACACTGGATTAAGTTCATATCGTCTGTAAGACCACTGTGACGGATGAAATCCGCATCACCAGCATAAATGAGTTGATCGAGAGCGGATTACAGCGTCTGATGGTGCGAAATTGAATTTTATAAAAGAGATTTGAGCAGTTTCAAAATGCCTGGCTGGATACTCAGCCGGGCATTTTTTGCGTCCCAAAGCTGCTCATAGGTGTCTTCTCCCAGCAGCTCTGCCAGTTTTTCCTTCGATTCTTCCGGTACAACCGCATGGGTCAGATCCGAAAAGCACAGTTCTGGATACAGTACACACCACCAGTTCCGCCCTCGCCCTTCGTTCAGGCGGATTTCCACCGCGTCGTACATTCCCTGTGGAAAAGTCAGGTCACCATAGGATTTGGTGGGGAAAAAAGCCGGGCCAATGGAGAGTGCCGCATGGGTGGCAACGCCCAGGTCAGATGCAGCATAGGCTTCAAT
>JAIIAN010000705.1 GCA_022717655.1 Bacillota bacterium
ATTTAATTATACCGTCTACTGCAATATCATTTTTTGCTAAGGCTGATAAAAATATACAAGAAAAAAAAGAAATAATAGATAATAATAAGCAAACTAATGCATCAAATTCTGAAAAAGAAGAAGTACTTCAAGAAATAATAACAATATTATTAAAAGGAACTTTATCATCTAAATATAGCAGCTCAAAAGTGGATTTGAATATTGTTGGTGTGAGAGTATTAATTGTATATATACTGACTTATGTATTATCGCTTGCAGCTACCGCAATTATAGCCCAAAAATATTATCATGAAGAGATAAAACTAAAAGAAGATATTAGAGAGACTATAACAACAATATTAGTAGTGTTTATTACTCTGGTATTAATAGCATTCGTTTTAATAGCAATAGTAATATATATGGAAAGTAATAGAGAATATTTAGCTTTCAGCGGAGTGATTTTCGGTTTTATAGCCTGTATTATCATTAGGAAAATATCATAAATTTATTAGTATTCTAAAAAATTTTAATTTCATCTATTTTTTATCAACTTTTTCCCGCCGCAAAAAGTTGCAAAAAGTGCAAGATATAAAATTAGTACTAAATCATACTAAAATTGTTTTGCATGTAATATAAACTATTAATTTAAGCTAAAATATAGCCCTTTTGCTTCTTTGGGGCACCAAAAGAAGTGGGGTGCGGGGCAAAGCCCTGCAGATAGTTAAAATTTAAAAAAATTATTTTTGACAAAATATAGTTGTTTAGGTATATACTAATTTTTTTTATTTTAATAATTATATATATCAAATTATTATATTGCATTTTTATATTTACTTCAATTTTTGGTTTAATAGTTTTATTTTATGCTTACAATAAACTAACTCAATTTATAATTCAATAAACATATATACCGTATTGACAAAAAAGGTATATATAATAATATAATGACGAGGATTATGGAAAAGTAAAATTATACTAATATAAATTTTTATATATTCATAAATAAAAAAGTATTGTCTTTATATTTTTCTAACCATAATATC
>JAIIAN010000706.1 GCA_022717655.1 Bacillota bacterium
CATATATACAGGGCCTTAGATGTCCTTGCAAAAGAATCTGATAACATTCAGGCAACACTGTATAAGAATTCCAAACGAATTATTAAACGTAAAACCGGTGTTCTCTACTATGACTGTACAAACTACTTTTTTGACATTGATTCCGAGGATGGTTCAAAGCAGTACGGGGTAAGTAAGGAACATCGGCCTAATCCAATCGTTCAGATGGGTTTGTTTATGGATATGTCAGGTATTCCTCTTGCATTCTGTATCAATCCAGGCAACCAGAATGAACAGTTATCACTAAAGCCATTGGAACAACAGATTATGAAAGACTTTGAACTTTCTAAGTTTGTTGTCTGTACCGATGCTGTACTTTCATCCGAGAGCAATCGCAAGTTCAATAACTTTGGTGAAAGAAGCTTCATCACAGCACAGTCCATTAAAAAGCTGAATAATAATCTCAAAGAATGGTGCCTTGATCCTACAGGATGGTCGTTAGAAGGGCATAAAAAGAAATATGACATTAGCAAGCTTGAAGATACTCCTGAGAATAAAAAGAAAACTTTTTATAAAGAAAAACTGATTGAGGGGTATGATGAAGAACGTGATATCGAATTCAATCAAACACTAATTGTTACATACTCTCTGAAGTACAAAGAGTATCAGACAAACATCAGAGCAAGACAGATTCAACATGCTGAAAATGCTATTAGCAACAAATCCAAAATTGAAAAAATCGGACAAAACGATTACAAAAGATTTATTCAGAAGACAACCGTTACCGATGATGGTGAGATTGCTGAAAAGAAAGTCTATGCCCTTGATCTTGATACTATTGCAGAAGAAGCAAAGTATGATGGATTCTATGCTGTATGCACAAACCTTGATGACGATCCCGCTGTCATTGCTAAAATCAATCATAACAGGTGGGAAATCGAAGAATCCTTCCGCATCATGAAATCAGAATTCAAAGCATGTCCAGTTTATCTGCATGATGATAATCGAATCGAGGCTCATTTCCTTACATGCTTTATCTC
>JAIIAN010000707.1 GCA_022717655.1 Bacillota bacterium
ATATCCAGATTCTGGGATGTAACCGACGGCAGAATCACCATCGGTGGTGTCAATATAAAAGACATTCCATTGGAGCAGCTTTCCGAAATGGTAAGCTTTGTGACCCAGGATAATTTCCTGTTCCGTTGTTCCATTATGGAAAATATCAGATTGGGTAATCCGGCGGCAACAGATGAGGAAGTCAAAGAAGCTGCAAGGAAAGCCTGCTGTGAAGAATTTATCCAAAAGCTGCCGCAGGGTTATGACACACCTGCCGGAGAAGCCGGAAAGCGGTTATCCGGTGGGGAGAAGCAGAGAATTGCTATTGCAAGAATCATGTTAAAGAATGCGCCAATTGTCATTTTGGATGAAGCGACGGCATTTACCGACCCGGAAAATGAAGACAAACTGCAGCGGAGTATCGAAGCGCTGACAAAGGGAAAGACGCTTTTGGTCATTGCGCACCGGCTGTCCACCATCACAGATGCCAGCCAGATTGTAGTATTAAAGGATGGCTGCATCGAAGCAAAAGGAACGCAGGAGGAGCTGCTTTTAAGCTGTCCTCTTTATAAAAGAATGTGGCAGGCGCATGTGGGCGCAAGACACTGGGCAGTTGGTGGTCAGAAAGGAGGCGGGGAAGTATGTTTGGAACAGTAAAAAGAATTATCAGGTGGTGTGGCCACTTTAAAAAGAATCTTTATATTGGCTTTATATTTTCCTTCTTCTCCGGCTGGTTTGCAGCAATGCCGGTCATCTGGGCGGCATATATCATTGGAAAACTGGTAACCTGCGTGGGTCAGGGAGAAATGCTTTCCTCTGCCTGGGTTGGAAAAAGTGTTGGCATCCTGTTGCTCTTTATTTTCCTGCGGTTCCTCTTTGATTATTTAAGAGCCAGATTTCAGGAAGCCATCAGCTATGAACTCATTGCCAGAGACCGCCTGGCAGTAGGAGATGCGTTAAAAAGGGTTTCGCTGGGATATTTCCAGAATAGGAATACCAGTACCATATTAAATTCCATTACCACAGGACTTCATACGTT
>JAIIAN010000708.1 GCA_022717655.1 Bacillota bacterium
TAAATATTCTTTTGTATTATTAATACCAAATAATCTAAACCAATTACTAGAACGATTTATATCTCCTTTTATTAAAGAAATATCAGAATATAAATTCGTATATAATAAATACTTATCATAGTTCTCACTTGCTCTTATAATTAAATAAGCTATATACCTTGAATATTCATAAGTACTTTCCATATTAACAAACTTAGGGTCTATAAATATTTTTTTACTAAAAGATTTTATATAATCAAATAATTTAAATTTATCTGAAAAAGAAGATGCATTAAAAAAATTAATAACTGGAACCCATAATTTAAAAGAAACTTCAGGAAGAAAATTAGGAAAATTTTCTGTATAATATAATAAAGCATTACTTAAATGGTTAATTGCATTAGTAGCACTTTCTACTCCTTTATCAACAGTAGAAGTTAAAGATGTTTGATGTTTTCTATAAAAATAAATACTTTTATTATTAAAAGAAATTCTTGGTTTATGAGCCATAAGTCTTATTGTAAAGTCAGCATCCTCTGCTGTACTAACTTTATATTCTAAAAAATATATTTTATTATCCAATAAAAAAGATTTTTTGTAAAGTTTGTTCCAAACGTATGGAGCAACTGAATTATAACTGCTTAAGTTTTCTATATCCCTTAAATTCCATTCAGATTCAAATTCTTCATTTTTAAAATTAAAATCAAATTTATATGTTTTTTTAGTTTCTTCAATATATGTTTTAATATTTAATGTATTTACTATATCTGAATTATATTTTTTAGCGGTATTATATAAATTCTCTAAATAATCTTTTAATATGTAATCATCAGAATCTATAAAAGAAATATATTCTCCTCTAGCTTCTTTTATACCAATATTTCTGTTATAACCGCCTCCTTTATTTTCTAAATTTTTTATCAATATTATTCTATTATCCTTTTTAGCATATTCTTCTAATATACTATAGCTGTTATCTGTTGAACAATCATCTATGCAAAGTATTTCTATCTCTTTTAATGTTTGATTAATTATGCT
>JAIIAN010000709.1 GCA_022717655.1 Bacillota bacterium
ATCATGCGGACGGCTCGGTATCCAGCGAGCGCACGATCAGCGACTACATAGCGCAGGCCAGTGCAAAGATCAAGCGTCTGTTCGGCGCAGACGGCTCTCAGCCGCCGCGTAAGCGCCGCAAGAACGCCGTCCGTAAATCTTCCGGCTTAACAAAGAACGCGCCGCCTGTGCCGCATGAGGAGCGCATCAAAGATATTCGTGAACAGATTGACGCGGACACGCTGGAACTCCATTACGCGCAGGGAAATGTGGAAATGGCAGTCGAAGCGCTGGCTGAATTGAAATATGAGAAAAGCATCAAGATTAAAAGCAACGATATTCCGCTGGAAGATCGTCAAGCAGTTGTTGCGCGTGTGGCTCGTGTCCATATTTCTCATTTCCTTAGTGAAAAAGAGAATGTTCTCGCGCGCAGCACGCAAAATTCGGTCGCTTACTGTCGTACTGTATTGTATGATTACCTGATACAGCAGCAGGCAAAAGACGATGCACAGCCGCAACAGTCTGATGTAATCCCTCTGTGGGAGGAAATCTGGCTTAAACAAAAAGAAGAAATCAAAAAGCGCCGCAAAGCTGAGGAAGCAAAGCAATCTGAACAATCCGCCAGCGAACCGGTAAAGGCATAATCAGCCGTAACTCCAACATTCGGAGATACGGCTATTGCCCTTGCCTTTTTCTTTTCTTAATCAGGATTTCCGGCTTTCTTATAGGCTGTTTCTCGCATCTCCGGTCGTTTTTCGACCAGATTTTTTGTTTTTCCTCACCATATACCTTTTTTCATGGGGTGGGTACAAAAAAGGCGCTTTGCAAATTGGTCACACTGCACAAACGGCATTATGCAAAATGGTGCAAAATAATTAGACTTCTTCCATTTATACTTTTCTTAATTATACTCTTCATTTCATACTCTGCTCTGATCATGAGAAAAAAGAAGAAAAAGTAATTTGTTCGTTTTGTTCGGTCGATCTGTGATACACTATAAACTGGGCGAAAGCCTACGAGAGTTACATACAGTAAGAC
>JAIIAN010000710.1 GCA_022717655.1 Bacillota bacterium
GCTGTCTGGCAGCATGTTGTCGTCCGAGGCGATCTGCGCGCCGCGAAAGGGAAGGCTGTCGAAAATTTCCGACGAGGTATAGCTATCGCCCACCGTCAGTCTGCCCTTTAGCGGAATCACCGTCCGCTCAAGATAGGTGTTGATATGTTCCCATTCGTTATGGCGGTTCTCGTCGCTGTTATAGTAGTTCCACGTCGAGTAGTCACGCAGACGCCACGCGCCAAGGTTCACCCCGCTGTTCAGGCCGAGGAAATAGCTTTTGTGGGTTGTGCCGTTTTCGCTGCGATCGCGGCTGTATGATCCGCTAAAGTTATAGTTCAGCAGCAGAGCGTTAATACCTTCATCCCACTGTTCTGGCGGGATATAGCCGCGTGCGTTGTTGCGTAATGCGGCCTGCGGAATGCTGATTTCCAGGCGCAGCTGTTCGAAATTAAACAGGGTGGCGGCGGCCGGAATAATGGCGGCAATGTCCACACAGCTGTCCGCTTTCGCGGCGGCCAGCGCCGGGAATGCCTGAACGTTGACGCCCAGGTTTTCATACGCTTTGGGCGTCAGGCAGGCCAGTAGCCCGGTGTCGTCGCCCTGTGCGGCTCCGTCCGTTCCGGTTCTGGCGATAAAGTTGATATCGCGGGTGGCGACAAATGTCCCGTTTAGCCAGAGGTCCACGCGATAGACACCCGGCGCCTGGCCATTTGTTGAAAAACGGGAGAGATCCGCCACGGCGGAAGGATCGCTCGACAAAAACGCCGGGTTAAAAAAATATTCCGCGCGCACGGTGATGGGCGAAAGCAGTCCCGCTATCGTCAACGCCAGCGGCGTTAGCGACGCTCTGACGAGCGCGTTAAATCTTCGTGGCTGAACACGCTTCATGTCTTCCCTTACCTGCGAGGTTTGTTATTTCAAAACGTCATACGTAACGCCGATTACGAGTTATTTCGTGCATGTCTGAACGGGCGTGTTGGCGCCAAAGTCATTAACGGTCTGAAACTTCACGCTGCCAGCGCCGCCACCGGGGA
>JAIIAN010000166.1 GCA_022717655.1 Bacillota bacterium
AGCGAATGAAATTTTTAAAACATGAAAAAGGAGGTCTGGACGCAGTGTGTGATGTAATGGAAAAATATGAAGAGATTGCAGCAGAAAAAGCAGCAAAAGAAGCATCAGAAAAAGCAAATATTAAAGCAATCAAAAATATGATTCAATTTAGTATCTCAAAAAGCATGATTTTGACAAAGTACTCTGAAAAAGAATATGAGCAGGCTGTGAAAGAACTCGAGGAGGAAGAAGCCGAGCAAAAGTAAGCAGAAAGAATGGAATACGGAGTGAAATACCAAGCATGGTTTTAGAAAAACTGTAATTAATGAATAGAATATAGAGTAGTAGAAAATTTTAATAATAGTTAATAAAGCTTTTATAATACCAATCTTGACAGTCTAGTTAAGAGTTGGTATTATAAAAAGCACAATTTTTAGAGTCATTTATAAGAAATTATTTAATCAGATACATGATTGTATTTATATTATATATCTATTTGTTAAAAAAATTTTAATCAAAAATAAATTCTAAATCAAATCAAAAGAAAATATCTTAGATTAACTCATTTAAATTGTATAAATTCTATAAAACATTTCAATATTTGCGTCTAATAATAAAAAAAGTCTGACCACAAAATCTGACACGTATTGTGGGAATCCATCAAAAAAAGGTAAAATTAGAAATAATAAAAAAGATTTAATGCAGTCATATTTATGTAATGAAAAAAATAAAAATGATTGCCTTTTGGAAGGAAGCATTGGAATGGCGAAGTATAAAAGTAAGATAAAAAACAGCCAGTTAACCGTGAAAGCTAAACTTTCGTCAGGTGAAAAAGTAAATGAAAGAGAATTAGATTTTTTTTCTCAAAAGCATATCAGAGGACTATTAAAGGCGAAACTTGTTAGAAGATTTGGGAGAACCTCTATTCAATATACAGGACCGACAGCAATTAGCTTGTTGGAGTATTTGAAAAAGCCAATCACAAAATACAATCTTTTATTTATCATAGAGCAGATGATTTTAATGGTTCAGAAAATACAGGCAAATTCAATGTCTTTAAATAAATTAGTATGGGATATCAATCAGGTTTATATCAATGAGACAACTCGAGAATTACAGCATATTTATCTGCCACTAGAAGTAGTGAAAGAGGATGCTGATTTATTAGGATTTTTGAATCAGGTGATTTATGCAGCACAACCTGTGCCAGAACAGAACTCAGATTATATTTCCAGATTTGTGTATTTCATAAATAGTTTGAATAGTTTTGATACAGAGCGTATTGAGAACTTTATTTACAGGGAAGATAGAAGTGTAATTAATACCCTAAAAGAATATACAAGTAAACAAAGTGACTTTATGACAGACAAACAGAGTGATTATTATAAGCACTATGATGAAGAAGATGAGTATGGAAAAACAGAACTGTTAGATGAAGATGAAGAAACAGGATTGTTGGGAGATGAAGAAGAGGATACTGGAGTATTGGAAGAAGGAGAAGGTACTGGAATACTAGAAGAGCAGAAGATTCATTATCCAATATTGTACAGAGTATTGACGGAAGAAAATATAGATATTGATAAGCCCGTTTTTAGGATTGGAAAGGAACGCAATTATGTGGACTATTTTGTATCAAATAATAGTGCGATAAGCCGGAGTCATGCGGACATTATTACAAGAGAACAAAAATGCTATGTAATGGACTTAAATTCTAAAAATAAAACTTATGTCAATAATCAGCAGATACCAGCTAAGCAGGAAATAGAAATTTCTAATGGCGATTGTTTAAAACTGGCAAATGAGGAATTTATTTTTTATTATTAAAATTTTAGATGGGAGATAGAGATGCATTATACAGCGACAGCAGATACCGATGTTGGTATTAAAAAGCAGACCAATCAAGACAGTATATTGATAAAACATGGACAGTGTGAAAAAGGAGAAATTCTTCTTGCTGTTATCTGTGATGGAATGGGAGGTCTGAAAAAAGGAGAAGTTGCAAGTGCAACAGTGGTAAAAAAATTTTCAGAATGGTTTGACTCAGAACTGCCATTTGAACTTAAAAATCTGGATATGAATATTATCGCAGATAAATGGAGTCTGCTACTAAAAGATTTGAACATAAAAATTGCGGAATATGGACAACAAGATGGAATAAGACTTGGTACAACGTTTACAGGGGTTTTGTTTATTGATGACCAATATCTTGCTGTACATGTTGGAGATACAAGATTATATCAACTGGATTCTGGATTAAAGCAATTGACAACAGACCATACATTTGTAGCAAGGGAAATTAGAAGAGGAAATCTTACTGTAGAGCAGGCAAAAAAAGATAAGCGTAGAAATATGCTGTTACAGTGTGTGGGGGCATCAGAAAGAATGGAACCTGAAATTTTAACAGGGACAGTGCAGCAGGGCGCATATATGCTTTGTTCAGATGGATTTAGACATGAGATTTCAGAATCAGAGATATATGAATCCCTTAATCCAGTAAATTCGATAAATAAAGAAGCAATGCATAATAATGTGAAATACTTAATTGAACAGGTAAAAAAGAGAAATGAAAAGGATAATATCTCAGTGGTATTAGTAAAAGTAAGCTGAGAGTGGTGAGTGCGGATGGCAGAGATTGGTTCAGTAATTGACGGAAAATATGAAATACTGACAGAAATCGGACATGGTGGAATGTCAGTTGTATATCTTGCAATGGATACCCATTTGAATAAGCAGTGGGCAGTAAAAGAGATTAAGAAAAAGGGTAGTGGAAAGAACGACGAAATCATAGTAAACAGTCTGCTTGCAGAAGCAAATATGATGAAGAGGTTAGACCATCCTGCATTACCAAGAATTGTAGATATTATTGATAATGGTATCACAATTTACGTTGTAATGGACTACATAGAGGGTGAATCACTTGATAAGGTTTTGGAACGGTACGGAGCGCAGCCAGAAGATTTGGTAATAGGATGGGCGAAACAATTATGTGATGCCCTGACTTATTTACACTCTCAAAAACCTCCGATTATTTACAGAGATATGAAACCGGCTAATGTTATGTTAAAGCCGGAAGGAAATATTAAGATTATTGATTTTGGTATTGCGCGAGAATACAAGGAACAGAGTCTTGCAGATACAACAGTGCTTGGAACAAAAGGGTATGCGCCACCAGAACAGTATAGCGGGCAGACAGATGCAAGGTCTGATATTTTTGCTTTGGGAATGACGATGCATCATCTGCTTACAGGGGTTGACCCTCGTTCAGGAGATGCCTATGCACCTGTAAGAATGTGGAATCCGGAATTGTCAGAAGGTATAGAAATTATTATTGATAAATGCGTACAGCCGGCACTGGAAAAACGTTATCAAAGCTGTGAAGATCTTCTGTATGATTTGAGTCATCCTGAATTAATAACAAAAGATTATAAAAGAAGACAGAAAAGAAAATTAAATGCATTTATTGCAACAGGAGTTCTTACGGTTGCATTAGCAATAACAGGAGTTGGATGCAGGGTGGCAGCTGCTAAAGTAAATAATAATAATTATGATATCTTAGTATCACCATCAGAAGCAACATCTATAGAAGAGAAAATCAGCAGTTATAAGCAGGCAATTAATATTTATCCAAATCGTTTTGAGGCCTACGAAAGCATGTTACAGGCTTATGAAGATGAGGGGAAATTTGGAAAAGAACAAAATGATGAATTTTTGGCTTTATATAATGCACATAAAGATGGCTTTGATAAGACAAGCGTAGAGTATGCAAATCTTAACTATAAAATTGGAATGATGTATTTCAATTATTATACAAACGATGATGGAAGTTATAGTTTTTCAAACCGTGTACAGAAAGCATATTCATTTTTTGCTGTAAATCACGACAACAAAGAGATATCAAAAGAATTTGAGTCTAAAAATATTTCTGACTGCTATTACAGAATCTGTTATTTCTATAAAAAATACATATTAAGTTCAGCAACAGTAGAAGAAGCATCAAAAGACAATTATGAGGGATTATTGTCAACAATTGAAAAAGCATTAGCAGAAGTAGAAAATGCAGGAGCTTATGACCAGTTAACCTTATACAATGGAACATTTATGTTCCTGTATGACCAGAGAAGCAGTATGGTTCAGGTAAATGTAGATAAGGATTTAATTACTCAGTTGCTGGATAACGTTTATAAAAAAGCAGAAAAATTATCGGTACAGAAAGAGCAATCACAAGAACTTAAAAATGAAATTATAGATAATTACAAAGATTATAAAGAAGCGATTGAGCGCGCTTATACAAATGCAGAAGAAAGACAAGAGCTTCAGGAATCTAATGGAGAAGAGGAGACAGAGTAATGGCTGAGACATTATCAATGATATCAATTATAGCGTTTGTCCTGGCAGGAATCTGTCTGGTAGCAACAATCATACTGTTTATTTACTTTAAAATACCGTCTATCATTGGAGATTTGTCTGGAAAAACAGCCAGAAAATCCATTGAACAGATGCGTCAGAACAATGAAAAAACCGGAAATAAGTCTTATAAACCGAGTAAAGTAAATGAAAAGAGAGGTAAATTGACAGATTCGATAAGAGAGACATCAAAGATGGTTCAAAAACCAAAAAAAGAAGAGGAAGAAAGACCAGAAACAGGATTATTAGATGAAAATAAAATAGAAAGTATAAGAAATGATGAAACAACTGCTCTCAATGGTGAGGATGTTTTTGAATCAGGATTTGATGAAAATGAGACAGTTCCACTTAATGACTACGAAAGCCATCAAGGACCAAGAAGTGGAGGAATCCCAATTCAGGTTCTTGAAGAAGTGATACTTACCGATTCAGAAGAGGTGGTTCGATGAAACAGAAATTATCAGAAGTAAAAGATTGTTTCTGGTTATCAATGATTCTTATAGGAATCTTATCATTTACCTTTGTACTTATGCCGATTGCAAATTATACAGAAGGAAAAGTACAAAGAATCATTTTATTTTTAATTGGACTTCTATTCTGGGGAGCACTTATAAGTGGATATTATTTTTTGATATTAACTTATAAAAACTACAAAGGAACAGTTTCTAAAAAGTTTTTAAAAGAACATGAAGAAACACATGCCTTTGAATTTCTTGCAGTATGTTCCAATAAAGAAGCAAGAATAATAGACATTATTTTGTTAGTTGATTTGGCAGTGTTGCTGATTATCAATCTTTTGAAAAAAACGAATGGAGTGCTTCCTTATATCGGGTTAGCTGTTTTAGTTTTTACGATTCATACACATTGTATGTTTAATGGAAATATTTATAGAAAAATGAAATGCGAAAGGAAGAAAAAGAAATGAAAGGGAAGGAAAATCATAAGATAGGGAGCAGAGTTCTGGCAGCAGTTCTGTCCATTTTGATGGTACTTAGCTTAGTGCCAATGTCAACATGGATCGTTTTGGCAGCGACACCAGAGTATCCAGAAATTGTTACTATCACAGTAAAAGATGAAGCCGGACAAGCTTTGTCTGGAGCAACAGTAGATTATAAAATTAACTCTGTGATAAATGGAGAAGAATATCAAAAGAACACAGTATTAACAGATGACAATGGAGTAGCTGCTGTATTGGCATCTGGCGATTATGTGGAAAATGATTTAACAATCTGTGCGAGTATCTCAAAAGATGGATATGAAACAGATGAAAGTATTAAAGATTATGCGATAAACGCAAGTGATGAAAATTATGACATCATTTTAAAAAGTAAAAACATTGAGGGAATTACTGTAACACCTGTAAATGCAGTCTATTCAGAAGATGAATCTGGTAAAGCAGTGGAGTATGAAGCAGTTGAGGTAACAGGAACTCAAGAAGGCGATACAGTAACCTATTGTATAAATAATGAAGAGTGTGGAGAGAAAGTACCGACTATTAGTGCTGCAGGGAGCTATCAGGTAAAGGTTACGGTTGAAAGGGCTGGGTATCTGGCTTGTGAGCAGGAAGTTACGGCACAGATTAAAGAAGGTACATTATCAGAAGAGAATATAAAAGTAACACCGTTGAATAGGGGTTATAAGGAAGAAAACGGTGAAATGGTCAAAAGTAAAGCGGTTGAAGTAAGCGGACTAAGAGAAGGTGATAGTGTTACTTATCAGATGGATGGACAAGAATACTCAACATCTCCTGAGATTGGTGCGGTAGGGAAGTATGAGATAACCGTTAAAGTTAAGAGAAATAATTATGAAGATTATGAAAAAACTTATGAAGCAGTCATTACTCCGATTGACATAGAAGGTCTAAAAGCAGTACTTTATTCTGGAGTATATGATGGAAAAGAATATGATTCAGTAAAAAAGATAGATGGAACAAAAGATGGAGACGTTATTGAGTATAAATTAAGTGAAGATGGAGCAGAAGATATAAATAGTGAAGATGGATGGTCAGAAAAGATTCCAAAAGTTAAAGATGCAGGCAGCTATATTGTAGGTATTCGAGTAAAAAGGGGAAATAATTATAATATAACGAAGATTATTGAGTTTTCACCACAAAAAATAACGATTGAAAAGGCAGAAATTAAAGATGAAGATTTTTATTTTGAGAATAAAAAAGAATTAGGCAAAATAGGTGATGATAAACAACCATACAAAGAATTATCTTTAAATGACAAAAGTGGTAGATTTGATTTTAAAAGTGTTGTAT
>JAIIAN010000711.1 GCA_022717655.1 Bacillota bacterium
AGCCATATCAGCTGGATGAGGTACATCTGATGCATTCCTTCACGAAGGGCCTGGTGGCGACTGCCATTGGTATTCTGGAGGGAGAGGATCGGATATCACTGGAGGATTCTCTGATCTCTTACTTTCCAGAATATCAGGTGGATGACCAGGACGGAAAATTGGAGAAGATCACGATCCGGACCCTGCTAACGATGAGCAACGGTCATCCGGATGTTCCGGACCGCCATGGGTGTGATGATGAAGTCCGTACTTTTTTAGAATATCCGATCGTGCATGAACCGGGAACCGTGTTTATGTATGATTCGATGGGAACCAATATGCTGGCGGCAGTTGTGAAACGTGTGACCGGCTATAATCTGTTCCAGTTCTTACGGTTCCGGGTTTTAGAGCCAATGGGAATCTATGGAGCGGACTGTGACAGCTGTACTTCCGGAAAAGACCAGGGCGGCGGCGGAAGCCGTCTGAAGACCGAGGATATGGCCAAGATCACGATCCTGTATTTAAATAAAGGAAAATGGAATGGAAAGCAGCTGGTTCCAGAGGACTGGATTGAACGGATGACAACGATGCAGTTTGAGAAGAGCATGGATGCTTCAAATCCGGACTGGGAGGACTGGAAGTGCGGATATGGTTTCCAGGTATGGATGTGCCAGATACCAAACACCTTCCGGTTTGACGGCATGTTTGGACAGTTTGGCATCGTGCTTAAGGATTACGATGCGTCTGTTGTGACGACCTGCGGCGAGGCATATACAGAAGCAGTGCTGCGGCTGGTCTGGAAATATCTGGTTCCGGCCATGAAGGGCGCAGATGAGGATTCCGAACAGACGGAACGGGAACTGGAACAAAGAAAAGCATCGTTACATATTGCGTGGCCGCTGGAGCATGAGACGACTCCTGTGCAGACAGAAAAGCTCTGGACAGAGCTTCTTGGAAAAACGATCGTGTTTCCGGAAAACCAGGCGTCGGTGCTGGCAGAAAGCCGAGTGAACAACTGCTATACCTCGACCTGGAC
>JAIIAN010000167.1 GCA_022717655.1 Bacillota bacterium
GGAATAAGAACATGATTATTACAGGAATGGACCACTTTCAGAGTGTGTGCAAGAAAAAAATGGTGGAGTGGTATAACAAAAAAGGCATGGCAGATACTCCATTGACGCCACATATCGACTTGTCAAATGTATTCGTTGTATGGTCGTGTAAAACTTTACAGAATTATAAATGCTTAGTATCGACTACGGTCAGTGGGGATGGCATCTATGCAAAGTATACTTATAACGGAGACAAACAGGAAATGTATGAAGATGTTTATAAAAAACTGACTAATACAAAGCATACAGAAGAATAGGAGGAAAAAGACTATGAAAAAATTATTCATTTCTCAGCCGATGAGAGGAAAATCTGATGCAGATATTTTAGCAGAACGCAGAAGAGCTATTGAGAGTGCAAAAGAGAAACTAGGAGAACCAGTAGAGGTTATTGATTCTTTCTTTCAGGAGTCTCCGGCGGATGCAAAGCCGCTTTGGTTTCTAGGAAAATCTTTGGAACTTCTATCAGGTGCAGACATTGCCTATTTTGTAAAAGGCTGGCAGACTGCTAGAGGATGTAGGATTGAAAATACATGTGCTATTGAGTACGGTATTCCTGTTATTGAAGATTACACAGTAGAGTAGAAATGCTGATGTGAATTTTATGAAGAATAGACAAAGATACATAGTAACTCCTGATGCGGATCGGATTGCACCAGACTGGTTAGCGGTTCGGATTAATTACGACACAGTGAACTTTATTTATCAAGTAATGGATGGAGCAGTGCAATTGAAAGGAGTGAGAATCGGGCATGAAATCGCAAGAATTGGCGACGTTGTGGTACTTAAAACTGGTAAGCTACACATAGAAAGGCGGTGATTCGTTTATCTCCCTTTGAGGTGCGGGGTGAAGCACCTTATTTTTATGTCCAAACGCAACAAGACTTAAAAAGGTGTGCGGGCGGTGACACCGATGACAATGGATAATAGAGTGACACTCTTAAAATGGAGGAATAGAAAATGTTTAAAATGAATTTGCAGTTTTTTGCAGAGCCAGCTCCTGCTCCGGAAGTTCCTGATACAAATACATCAAACAGCAATTCACAGCCAGAGCCGTCTGCGATTGATTACGAAAAAATACAGCAGATGTTGGAGGGAACACTGGCAGCAAAAGAGGATACTGCGTTGAAAGCATATTTCAAGCAGCAGGGATTATCTCAGCAAGAGGTGGAGCAGGCAATTGCGACATTTAAGGAACAGAAAGCAGCAAATCAGCCGGACGTGGCAGGGATGCAGAACAATTTGCTGGCAGCTCAACAGGAAGCACAGAACGCAAAAATTGAGTCTGCTGCAACGATTGCAGCTGTAGCACTCGGAATTGATGCAAAAACAATCCCTTACGTTCTGAAAATGGCTGATTTAGGTCAGGTCATGGGGAAAGATGGAAAAATCAATGATGAGGCTATGACGCAGGCACTTAACAAAGTGCTCGAAGATGTGCCAGGCTTAAAGCCGGCGCAGAACTCACAGCGAGGATTTACACAAATCGGTACCGGTGGAAATCCAGCGCAGAACCCGCAAAACTCAGCGCAGAGTAAGCCGACAGTGGCGTCAAAACGCTGGAATAGATGGAATTAAGAGAGGTATAAAAAATGGCATTAAATTACGCAGAACAGTGGAATCCGCAGTTACTTGAAATTTTGATTCAGGGAACATTAACATCTCCGTTTGTTACAGACAATGTAAGATGGGTCGGAGCTAAGACATTTCATTTTACTCAGATGAGTACAACTGGTTACAAAAATCACAAAAGAACAGGTGGTTGGAACAAAGGTAGTTATGTACAGACAGATGTACCGTTCACAGTGACTCATGACAGAGATATTTCATTTCTTGTCGACAAGGCAGATGTAGATGAAACTAACGAAACTGCTTCAATTTTCAATATTTCTGAAACATTTGAAAAGACACAGGTAGTGCCGGAAACAGATGCTTTATTCTATTCAAAAGTAGCACAGGTGGCACAGAAAACAGACGGATATCATTCCTCAACGGCTGCTGCAACATATACAAAAGCTAAAGTGTTCGGCATGTTAAAAGATATCTTAGCAAAAGGCAAATTAAGACGTTACAGAGCGAGAGGCTCACTTATCATGTATGTAACGACTGCAATCATGGATGCACTGGAACAGTCCACAGAGTTCACCCGAAAAATTGAACTGACTCAGATTGCAGAAGGTGGTATCGGAATTGAAACAAGAGTAACCGATATCGACGGTGTGCCGGTAATGGAAGTAATTGACGATGAACGTTTTTATGATGCATTTAACTGGGAGCCGGAAGCAGGTGGATTTGAACCAAAGAAAAAATCTTCCTCTCCTGCTACAGTTGGTGCGCATAAAATCAATGTCTTAGTCGCTTGCTTAGAAACATGCAAGACTGTGCCGAAGATTTCAAGTATTTACTTTTTCAATCCGGGAAGCCATACCGAAGGAGATGGATACCTGTATCAGAATCGTTCTCTGTCCGATACATTTGTATTCCCGAACGGAAAAGATGGCAAGGTAGACAGTGTATATGTAGATACAGATACAGTAGAATACGCAGGAGAATAAGATGGCTTATAAAAGTTACGTCTCAGAAGCGTACTATACAGATTACTATGAAGGAAGTGTGATGCCGGAGGGCAGTGCAGAGAAAGCATTGTTGCAGGCATCACGACATATTGATTCCCTGACTTATAACAGAATTGTAAGTCGGGGATTTTCTAATCTTACTGAGTTCCAACAGGAGATTATTAAAGAAGTAGTCTGTAAACAGGCAGAATTTGAGTATGAAAATGCAGATATGATTGAAAGTGTGCTGTCTGGATACAGTATCAACGGTGTCTCTGTGCAGTTTGGAGCATCATGGAATGTATTTACAGATAAAGGTGTTGCAATGCGTAAAGATGTGTACTCAATGTTATGTCAGACAGGTTTATGCTGTAGACTTGCGAGGTGATTGAATGAAATATCCTTGTTTAGTTCCAAAACGGTTGTGCACGATTGATATTGTACTTAAGTTTGAACGAGAGGGCTTGAATGAGTATGGAGAACCGCTTGAGGCAGTCGAATTTGTCGGAAAATGCAACTATCAGGATAAAGCGAAAACAGTGCTTACAGCAGAGAAAAAGCTGATAGAAATTACTGGAACGGCATTATTTTCGGGTGATATCTGTCCTGCGCTTGCGGTTATTTCCGGAGGAGAGGCTGAAATCTTTGGAATAAGTCGTAGAATTATCGAGGGCAGAAAAGCGAGGAATCCCGATGGCACAGTCAATTATACGGAGGTGCTTTTAGAATGATTCGAGTTAATTCAAATGTGAGATTGAATTTTCCGACAATAAGAAAATTATCAGATGCGCAAGTTACCGCATTAGAGCAGACAGCAGAGGCATTACATACCGAAGTGGTGCAGGCACAAGTATTTCCGTTTAATAGCGGTAACTTACAGAATGAAAGCACGGCTGTAGACTACTCACAGAGTAAAAATGGCAAGGTGACAATCGTATCAACAACACCTTATGCACGGCGGTTGTACTTCCATCCAGAATATCATTTCAAAACCTCTGAAAACCCCCACGCAAGGGGCGACTGGTACGAAGATTGGTTGCCGAATGGCTCAAAAAGTCAGTTTGCAATCGAAGCATATAAAAAGCTGTACAGGAGGTTAAGTGGAGTATGATGCTAGCGGATGTGAGGGACTTTGTAGAGTCCCTAAAACTGGCAGATTATGTCTATATGAGTAAAATGCCAGACAAAAAAGAGCGGTCATTTGGTGTATACAATAGTAAACATCAAAACGAATATCATACTGCTCTGGGTGGTGTCTCTTGCGAGGGATATGGCGAAAAATACGTCACAATTCTGGTACACTGGAATAAATCTCCACGTGACTCTGAAAAGTCTGCTACAGCGTTATTTGAAGCTATCAGAGCAGTAAGAAATGTAAAAATAAACGAAGAAACAATTAATTTTATTCAGCCACTTTATGATTTACAGGACATTGGCACAGATGAAGCTGGTATCTATGAGTATGTCATCGAAGTGGCTGTAATTTATCGGAAAGGAAAATAAGCATGGCAGGAAAAACAAATGTATTTCCAGTTTTAGACAATAAATTTAAAGTCGGAGCAGAAAAAGGTACTGCATCAACAATCGCAGATATGGAAAGTTTTTCAGTTTCAATTTCAAATGGAGTTGAAACTTGGACCCCGATGGATACAGAAGGCTGGCAGAGAGCGTTAATGACTTCAAAAGCAATTACAATCAGTTTAAACGGCAAGCGTAACATTGGAGACACCGGCAATGATTTTGTTGCAGGAAAGCTATATAAAAATGGACATGATGCAGAAGGGTATTTTGAATGGGAGTTTCCTGATGGAACAAAAGTATCATGGGATGCAGCAGTATTTGATATCAAAAACTGCGGTGGTGGAGATTCTACAAATGTAGCAGCGTTAGAATTTGATGTAATTAGCAATGGAAAGCCGACGGTAGTAGCTGGCAGCACACCAATGTCAGCAGATGTAAATAAAGCTGTAAAATAAAGGAGTTAGAGCATGGCAAAAATTGTAGATATCAGTGAAAAATTATCTTTTGATGAGAATCCGATCTTAAAAATTGGAGATTTAGAAGTAGAAGTAAACTCTGATGCTGAGACAATGCTGAAACTGATGGGAACATTAGATAAAGGTGAGAATATGTCAGCAGTAAAAGAGGCGATGGAACTTCTTTTTGAAAAAGGAGCAGTAGAAAAAATTTGCAGCTTAAAGGATAAAAAAGGCAAGAAACTTTCTGCAAGTTCTCTTTCTAAGATTGTAGAAACTGCAATCGAGCTTGTTGTAGGAAATAACGAGGGAGAGTAGTGACCCGTGCTATGATTTGATTGACGATTTTGACTTGATTGTATCGTCATTTCAGAGCGAGTACGGGATAAGACTTTCACAAGAGCTTCCAGCAGGAATGAAGTGGGATGAATTTCGAGACTTGCTGGTTGGGCTTGGACCAGATACGGCACTTGGTAGAATTGTATCTATTCGTGCAGAGGATAGAAAAGAAATGCTTGAACAATTTACTTCGGAGCAACTGAGAATCAGAAACGAGTGGCGGAGCAAATGGGCAAAACAAATGGCTAAAACGAATCAGAAGCAGATGGATGCAGAGTTAGAAGCAATCAGACAGGGATTCTTGCAAATGGCAGGGATAAAAGAATAGACTTGAAACAGGGGCACTGAATAGCAATGTCATTTAGTTAAGGTGCTTTCCAGTGGTTTCATCATTATGAAGCCACTGGTTTTTTTGTTGTCAAATTTAAAAATTATTACATATCAAATATACCTGAACTCATAATACTAAAGTTCATCTCAGTTCCTGTTATCTCTCTTCCCATATATCCCTCAATAAAATCAAAGTATCCATCTGAGCCTGAACGTTTTTCCCATGTATCAATGGATTCCTTGATCCTTAACAGGCACATTACCGGAAATTTATAGTATTCTTTCACCTGTTCCTGTGACAGCATATCCACATGGAACTGTTCTTTTAACAGTTCCATTATCTCATGATTCGTATAAGGGTCAAATGCCATAAGCAATGCCCTTTCAAGCATTTCATTTTCTCTATTTCTAAACTTTCCTGTATCATATTCTTCACCACTGTAATTCACTTTTACATCAAATAACGCCAGGGCAATAGCCTCCCTTAGTCTACGGCTGTTGGCCCCTGGGAATTCGCGGTGTATTTTTAACACATTTCCCTCCATTGGCAACAGCAGCATGGCGTATGTTTCTTCTTCACCCTTTCGGATCTTTCCAAATTCCCTCTCCATCTGTGAATAGATTTTTTCAAACTGGTATAACTGCATGATTGTTTTCCCTCACATATTCCCATGTTTTTTCAAAAAAAGCTTGACAGATCAGCCGATATATGTTTCGTAAACGTTGATTATAAACATATTTCAAGGAGGTACCTCATGGCCCACATTTTCTTATCACAATTAAAAACAGTTCTCAATAACTGCATTGACGAATTGGAGCAGATCCATTTTTTATTCTCCAGGAATCCGGAAACCGATTTTACCAGGAAGCGTAAACTTACTTTTAAAGAATATATACAGTTTATGCTTCTGATGCAGGGCAAAACGGTTTCAAATGAAATCTTGGATTTTTTCAGCCATTTCCTGTCCGCACCGTCAAAATCAGCATTCACACAGCAGCGTTACAAGCTTCTTCCTGAAGGATGGGATTTCCTGTTCCATTCCTTTGTAACACAGTGCAGGTCCCTGTCCGATGACCTGTATTGCGGCTACCGGCTTCTGGCCTGCGACGGCTCCGATGTGAATATAGCCAGAAACCCGTCTGATGAAAGGACTTTTATCCATGAAGGTGAAAAAGGCTACAACGCTGTCCATATCAATGCACTCTATGACATCATGAATAAAACCTACTGTGACTTTCACGTACAGGGAAAGAAAAAGCTCCATGAGCGTGCAGCACTGAACCTCATGGTTGACCGTTATTCAGATCCTGCTCCTTCCATCCTGATGGCAGACTGTGGTTATGAAAGTTTCAACACATTTGCACATCTTATCCGGAAAAACATGAAGTTTGTTAT
>JAIIAN010000007.1 GCA_022717655.1 Bacillota bacterium
TATTTTTTTATTATCTTTTTTTGTTAACTTTGATTTATTATACTCTTTTATTGCAACATCACTATAATAAGTAGATATTGCAAATATAGATATTATTGATCCATATGTTATTGATAAATCTGTAAATGTAAGATGTTCTTTTTCGTATCCATTTCCTTCTGGAGCTTCTATATCTTGTGGTTTTATATGTTGAGCAACATATGTTAATGTATTTGTAACCTTTGTAAAGTATTCTGTTCTATATGTAGTATATATACCCAATATTAGTACTATTATAACAACAGAATTTACTAAAATCTCAGATATACTATTACTTTCTTTTATCTTAAATATTTTTTTATACGCTAAAATCCCGGATAACAGCCGTTTCTTTTTTTCTTAAAAATACCATTTCTGGCATTTTAACCGAAATTAAACTGTACCCGGGTTTGCTTTTGAATCCAGATATCCCTGCAGAATAAACACTGCAGCAATCATATCCACATATTTACTTCTGTTTTCCCTGCGCACTTTGCTTTCCATCAGTGTGCGGTTTGCTTCAACAGTTGTCAGTCTCTCATCCCACATAATTACCGGCAGTTTACATCTTCTTTCCAGTATTTCCTTTAACTGCAGCGATTTCTCCGCCCGTTCTCCAATTGTGTTATTCATATTTTTCGGAAATCCCAGAACGATTTCTTCCACCTGATATTCCTTTATCAGTTCTTCTATCCGGCGAAGGGATTTTCTTAACTTATTTTCTTCTTCCCGACGAATAATTTCAATTCCCTGCGCTGTAAGACCTAAAGGGTCGCTGATTGCCACCCCGATAGTCTTAGAGCCATAATCCAGTCCCATCACTCTCATAATCTTACTCGTGCTTCCAGGACTCGTTTTTGATGTATTCTTTTAAGAGTTCCTCTACAAGTTCATCGCGCTCCACTTTCATAATTGTGCTTCTTGCTCCCTTGTAGCTTGTAATATAAGTCGGGTCTCCTGACATAATATATCCGACAATCTGGTTGACCGGATTATATCCTTTTTCTGCCATTGCATTGTATACCAAATCCAAAACATCTTTTACTCTGATTTCCGGATCACCTTTTACGTTAAAATATTGTGTACTATCTAAATTTCCCATATAATCACGCCCTTATCTAAAACTTTACCACTATTTTAATATATCTTTCTAGGAAATTCAACCATTATATTCGGCAGTTAAAAATCCCATCTTGAAGAAATTCGGTAATTTCTCCAGTTACAATCTGATTTTCCAGATTTTTTTCTGATAAAACAGCGACTTTCATATATTCTCTTGTGTGTCCAACCCAGTAAGTCTGTCCATTTATCTCGGTTGTTTCCTCAAATAAAATCTCAACCGGTTTTCCAAGATAATATTCCATATATTCTTTCTGATGCGCTTTTCCAAGCTCAATCATCTCATGGCTTCTCTCTGCTTTTACCTGTTCTGGAATCTGATTTTCCATCTTATCTGCTCTCGTGCCTTTTCTTCTTGAATATTTAAAAATATGAGTTTCATAGAATTTGGCTTCTGACACCATTTCTTTAGAAGCTTTAAATTCTTCCTCTGTTTCCCCCGGAAATCCTACAATCACATCGGTTGTCAGTGCCGGATGGTCAAAATATTTCCGAAGCAGACGACATCCTTCTAAATATTCTTCTGCGGTATATTTACGATTCATTCGTTTCAAAGTTTCCGTACATCCGCTCTGCAAAGATAAATGAAAATGCGGGCAGATAGCCGGCAGACTGCTCAACGTCTTTACAAATTCTTCTGTAATGATACGTGGTTCTAAAGAGCCCAGGCGGATTCGCTTGACTCCCTCGACTTTTTGTACTTCCACAATCAGATTCAATAAGCTGTCCTCACAGTCAATTCCATAAGAACTTAAATGGATTCCGGTTAAGACAAATTCCTGATATCCAAGTGCAACCAGACGCTTCACTTCTTTTATGACTTCTTCTCTCTTACGGCTTCTGACACGTCCTCTGACATAAGGAATAATGCAGTAACTACAGAACTGATTACATCCGTCCTGTACTTTTAAATATGCTCTGGTATGCTCTCCTGTGGAAGCCAGTTCCAGTTCTTCATATTCTACCGGTTTCTCAAGGTCTATCATATCTTCCTTCTGACCAGTTCCGCTCTGGTACTCTTCCAGAACAGCAATCAAATCCTGCTTTCTGTTATTTCCAAGCACAATATCGATTGCCTCGTCAACTTCTTCTCCTTTTTGTGCCTGCGCATAACAGCCTGCTGCCACGACAACTGCCTGCGGATTCATCTTCTTTGCCTTATGAAGCATCTGCCTTGATTTGCGGTCTGCAATGTTTGTAACCGTACAGGTATTAATAATATAAATATCTGCTCCAGGTGCAAATGGTACAATTTCATATCCTGCATTTTTAAGCATCTGTTCCATGGCTTCAAGCTCATAGGCATTTACTTTACATCCTAAATTGTGCAATGCAACTTTCTTTTCCATATTTTTCTATTTTACTCCCGTTTATTCTTAAGCGTTTTGACGAATAGTTTCCAAATTATTTGTATTTTATTTCTCTCTTTTAGATATTGACTTTTTGCCCCATTAACGGTAACATTATGCTTGTAAAAAGCAAAAAATACTGATTGTAAGGGAGGATTTGTCCAATGAAAACAGTTAAAATTTCACTGAATTCTATCGACAAAGTGAAATCATTCGTAAATGAAATCACAAAATTTGACTATGACTTTGATTTAGTATCAGGAAGATACGTAATTGACGCAAAATCTATCATGGGTATCTTCAGCTTAGATTTATCCAAATCTATCGACTTAAACATCCATGCAACTGATGGTGCTTTAGACGATATTCTTACTGTCTTAAAACCATACTTAGTAGACTAATCTAATTTAAAATGGATGATAGAAACCAAGGACTGTTTTAACAGTCCTTTTTTCTATTTTAACTTTTCATTCATTAATAAAGAAATAAAGAAATCTTAAGAGCCACACAATGCTGTATGGCTCTTATTATTTTTGCAAATTTTACTCACACACAATCGTTTCTGCTGTCTCTACAGCCTGTACCATCATTTCTTCAATCTTATCCTGTAACTTTTCTTCTGAACGTTTGATTACTTTCAGATTTGGTTTTGTAACCGGATGTTTTGCAACAAAGATAGTACAGCAGTCCTCAAACGGTAAAATCGAAGTCTCGTAAGTATTAATTTTTAATGCCACATCTACGATTTCCTGTTTGTCAAATCCAATCACCGGACGGAATACCGGCATGGTGCAGACTTCATTTGTAGCTGCAAGGCTGTGCATTGTCTGGCTTGCCACCTGACCGATACTTTCTCCTGTAATCAATCCGAGACAACCATCTTTTTTTGCAAATTCTTCTGCAATTTTCATCATATAACGACGCATGATAATGGTCAATTCTTCATGCGGGCATTTTTCGTAAATATACAGCTGGATATCTGTAAAGTTTACAACATGAAGATGAATCGGTCCACTGTATTTTGCTACTAATTTAGCCAAATCTACGACTTTCTGTTTTGCTCTTTCACTTGTGTATGGCGGAGCATGGAAATATACGGCATCAATCTTAACACCACGTTTTGCAATCATGTATCCGGCAACCGGACTGTCGATTCCACCGGATAATAACAGCATTGCTTTTCCATTTGTTCCAACCGGCATACCGCCCGGTCCCGGAATCACTTCAGAATACAGATAAATCTTATCTCTGACTTCCACATGAATCATCACATCCGGTTCGTGCACATCCACTTTCATATTCGGGCAGGAATCAAGCACATCCCCACCAAGCTGTGCATTCATTTCCATAGAAGTCATCGGATAACTTTTCTTTGCACGACGCACGTCCATTTTGAAAGTTTTTGGCTCATCCTTGTACATCTCTTTCACATAGGCAACCACTTCTTTGGATAACTCTTCATAGCCTTTGTCTTCTAATACTACGGTCGGGCAAATTCCAAAGATACCAAAGACACGTTTTAATGCCTCTATCGTCTCATCATAATCAAATTCACTGTCTGCATAGACATAAATTCGGCCACGCTCTTTTACGACTGAAAATTCGCCGTCTACTTCTTTTAATACGTGACGAATCTGGTCTACAAGCGCATCTTCAAAGATATATCTGTTTTTTCCTTTAATTGCAATCTCTGCATATTTTATCAAAAATGCTTTGAACATATCGTTTCCTTTCTTTTTCTTTTGATTCTCTTTTCTTGTTTTTTCTTATTTTTGGCACACGGACACTCGGTTGAAACTTAATGCCGTGCAAATTTCCGAAGCAGTGGAAGCACTTTTGCAATTTCATCCACCGCATAATCGAGTTCCTCTTTTGTTGTCATTTCGCTTAAACTAAAACGGATTGCAGATTCTCTGCGTTCTGCAGACACCCCAAGCGCAAGCATTGTCGCACTGGCTGCCCGTTTATGGCTGGAGCAGGCACTTCCCGCCGAAATATAAATCTGTTTTTCTTCTAAGGTATGAAGCAGAACCTCACTTCTGACTCCTACAAAACTTGCATTTAAAATATGAGGTGCTCCATCTTCTGGTTTTGGCCCATTGATAAAGACATTGTCCAGTTCCTGAAGTCTCTTTGCAAGATACAGTTTATTTTCCTTTAACTGTTCAATTTTTTCATCGAAATCTTCATAAATTTTCTTCGCTGCCACTCCAAGCCCTGCAATTCCCGGAACATTATCCGTACCGGAACGCATGCCTTTTTGCTGTCCACCACCAAGAATCATCGGCTGAATTTTTATTTTTTCATTTACATATAAAAATCCAACTCCTTTTGGTCCATGAATTTTATGACTGCTTACAGATAACAAATCAATTCCCATCCGTTTTGGATAGATACGGAATTTTCCATAACCCTGAATTGCATCTACATGATAAATTGTTTTCGGATTCTTTTCATGAACCAGCTTTCCAATCTCTTCCACCGGAACAACTGCTCCTACTTCATTATTGACATACATCGTAGAAACTAAAATTGTATCCGGACGGATTGCAGATTCCAGTTTTTCCATCGAAAGAATTCCATTTGCATCAACCGGAATTTTTGTTATTTCAAATCCCTGTTCCTCTAATGCTGCAAGCGGTGCTGAAACTGCTGCATGTTCAAACACGGTAGAAATAATGTGTTTTCCCTGTCTGCGATTTGCATAAGCGCATCCAACAAGTGCCCAGTTATCGGATTCTGTTCCGCCTGATGTAAAATAAATTTCTTTTTCCTGAACTTTTAAAGTTTTTGCAATTTTTTCTGTCGCATCTTTTACATACTGTTCTGCTTCCACGCCTTTTTTGTGCATTGCAGACGGATTTCCATAATCTTCCATCATAGTTTTTACTACAATGTCTCTTACCTCTTCAAAGCACTGTGTGGTTGCTGAATTATCAAGATATGCTTCCATTTTATTTTATTCCTCCAAAGCAAACATCAGAACTGAAAGCACTGTCAATCCCGCTGTTTCTGTTCGTAAAATTCGTTTTCCAAGAGTGATTGCTTTTGCACCCTCATCCATTGACTGTTCGACTTCTTTTTCATCGAAACCACCTTCCGGTCCTATGAAAATTCCAATCGACTGACCTGGTTTTATACTGTTTATGATTGCTTTTGTCTCCTGCATCCCTTTTGCACGCTCATAAGGTAAAAGAATCACATCCAGATTTTTTGCATAAGCAAGGGCTTCTTTAAAACTCATCACATGACTGACTTCCGGCACATACATACGTTTGGACTGCTTTGCCGCACTTTCCGAAATTGCCTGCCATCTACGCTGCTTGTTTACCTCTTTTTTTCCCTCCAGACGCACAACTGCTCGCTTAGTTGCCACCGGTATCACCTGATGCACACCCAGCTCTACTGCCTTTTGAATAATCCATTCCATTTTGTCTGACTTTGGAAGTCCCTGAAACAGATAGATTTTAGAAGAAAGTTCATATCCTGCTTCCTGTGCATACATGATATGCGCAGTAACTTCATCTTCTAAAAATTCTTCGATGTAGCACGTATATTCCATTGTCTCTCCGGTACTAATCAGGATTTCCTCTCCGGTTTTCATCCGCAGTACATTTTTGATATGATTGACATCACTGCCACAGATGCGAATGACCGTTTCTTCTACCTGAGACGGTTCTACAAAAAAACGATACATTTTTTGCTCCTTAATTTTTTCTGGCCGTAACAGACACCCATTCTCCCTGATGTGTAACCTCTAACACTTCAAGACCGGCTGCTTTTACCGCATTTACAACAGTTTCTTCTTTGTCATCAATGATACCGGATGTAATATAAATTCCACCTTTTTTCATCTGATTTAAGATAACCGGAGTCAGTGGAACTAATACATCTGCTAAAATATTAGCAACTACGATATCATATTTTTCATAGCCAACTTTATCCTGTACTTCTTTATCATCAATGATATTTCCAATCATCATGTCAAAAGCTTCTACCGGAATCTCATTTGCCTCTTTATTTTCTTCTACTGCCGGAACTGCACAAGGATCAAGGTCTGTTCCGACTGCATGTTTTGCTCCTAATTTCAATGCTACAATCGATAAAATTCCGCTTCCTGTTCCGACATCAAGCAGTTCTGTCTCGCTTGTCACATATTTCTTTAACTGACGGATACAAAGCTGTGTGGTCTCATGCATACCTGTTCCAAACGCTGTACCTGGGTCAATATGGATAATCATTCGGTCTTTATCTTCTTCTTTTACTTCTTCCCAGGATGGAATAATCAAGATATCATCTACATAAAACTGCTTGAAATACTGTTTCCAGTTGTTAATCCAGTCTTTATCTTCGGTCTGGGAAAGTGTAATCATTCCGGAACCGATGTCTACAAACATTCTTAACTCTTCTAATTCTGCCTTTACTTTTTCAAGCATTGCATTGACATCTTCATCCTCATCCAGATAAAAATTCAGATATGCAACCCCATCATCTTCCGGCATATCCGGAAGAATATCTACAAACATCTGCTTTTTATCCTGTTCGGATAACGGCTGTTTGTCCTGAATTTCCGCACCTTCAAGCCCGATGTCTGCAAGGGTGGAAATGACAATATCTTCTACTTCTTCTCTGATTTCCAAAGTAATTTTATTCCACTTCATAGTTTTGTCTTTCCTTTCTTTCTCTATACTCTCTTATACAAACATAAATACAATCGTTATTGTCACCACAGACATGATTGTTGATAAAATAATTCCTTCTGATATCGTATGTGCATCTTTATCATACTGTTCCGCAAGCATCATCGGAAGATTTCCTATCGGAAGTGCAAGCATTAAAATCAAGGTTGCACGCATAATATAATCCGTCAAAATCGGTTTTAATAAAATAGCTGTTACAACCGGAACAAGTAAGAAACGAATCAACAAAAACCATATTAATTTCTTATTTCCCAGCACTTTTTTCGGATTCATTCCCACAATCGAAGTACCAATTACAAGCATAGATAAAAACGTACATGCATTTGCACAATAATTTACAATACTCTGAACCGTATCTGGAACCGATAAGTTGAACCAGTAAATAATAACTGCAACAATACAGGATAAAAATCCCGGCGTCATAAGATTATCAATAATCTCACGAAGTGAGTGCTTTGCTCCTTCCACATCTTTTTTTACAAGCGTAATTCCAAATGTAAAAATCACAATATCATACAGGAAATTAAAGATGATGACATATAAAATAGAGCTGCTTCCAAGAATTGCAAGTGCTACCGGAATTCCGATAAATCCCACATTTTCAAACGTACTCATTAAAATATAGGCTTCTTTTTCCTTTGCAGGCACTTTAAAAAGCTTTACAAATGCATAACCAAATGCAATTAAAAGAACAAAGTAAAGCGTACCGATTCCCGTTACTTCTGCAACATTTCTTTTTGAAATTCCTGACAAATCCTGAAACATACTGGCAATAATCAATGCCGGACTACAGACATTTACAACGATGATTGATAAATCTTTTGCTGCCTTATCCGATAACAGTTTCTTTTTATACAGGAAATATCCAATCAAAATCAGCGCAAATATCATCACCATCTGCTTTAGAACCACTATGCTGCTCATTTTTTCACAAACTCTCCCACTTTATCTAATATACTTTCGAAATCTTTCTTTTGTAAGAAGATTTATAATAGAACTTTCGAGAGTACATCCTATTTAACATTCCTATTATAAGGGAATTTTTTTTAGATTGCAACGAAAAAAAGAGAAGAAAAAATGTGAAACAATCACAAATTTTCTTCTCTTTTTACTAATCTTCAAATGTTTCTTTAATCGTTTCTTTAAATTTTTCCCATCCGCCTTTTTTCTTCTTCTCCGGAGCTTCTTCCGACTCTTGTTTTGGACGATTTCCACATGCGGCATCAAATTTACGAAGTGCTTCTTTTGCCTCTTCATTTAGCTTGGTCGGTACTTGAACAACCAGTGTAACATAATGGTCTCCACGTACGTTTTTATTTCTAAGGGACGGTACACCCTTTCCTTTCAAGCGGACTTTTGTATCCGTCTGCGTTCCAGGTTTTACATCGTACATAACGTCTCCGTCTACCGTACTGATACGAACTTCTCCACCGAGTGCTGCCTGTGCATAAGTAATCGGTGCAGTGGAAAAGATATTCATATCCTGTCTCTGGAAAATCGGATGACGGGCTACTGTAACTTCTACAAGCAGGTCTCCTCTTGGACCTCCGTTTGTTCCCGGCTCACCTTTATCACGGATACGGATGCTCTGTCCATTGTCGATACCGGCCGGAATACTTACCTGAATCTTCTTATGTTTGGATACATATCCTGTACCACGACAATCGGTACATTTATCTTTAATGATTTTACCGGTTCCCTGACAGTCCGGACAAGTCTGAACATTCCGAACCATTCCGAACATGGACTGCTGTGTATAGACAACCTGGCCTTCTCCATGACATTTTGGACAGGTTTCCGGCTGTGTTCCAGGTTTTGCGCCTGTTCCATGACAGGTTTCACAGGTTTCTTTTAAATTTAAGTCCAGTTCTTTTTCACAGCCAAAGACTGCCTCTTCAAATGTAACACGAACTCCGGCTCTGACATTTGCACCCTTCATTGGACCATTATTCGCTCTTCTACGGCCACCACCGCCAAATAAATCTCCAAAAATATCTCCAAAAATGTCGCCCATATCTGCGCCATCAAATCCACTGAAGCCGCCATATCCGCCAGCTCCACCACCGCCATTTTCAAATGCGGCATGTCCAAACTGGTCATACTGTCTTCTCTTTTCGGCATCACTTAACACTGCATAAGCTTCGGAAGCTTCTTTAAATTTTTTCTCTGCTTCTTTATCACCTGGATTTACGTCTGGATGATATTTTTTTGCCAGCTTACGATATGCACTTTTTATGGTAGAATCATCTGCGCCTCTGTCGACACCAAGCACCTCATAATAATCTCTCTTATCCGCCATTGGTTTTAATCCTTTCTATACACACATTTAGGCATGGAGCGCCTGTCAGCACCCCATGCCCCATATCTTTTATTCACTGACAATTTTATACTTCTCTGTAATCTCCGTCAACTACATCA
The DNA here is from genome assembly GCA_022717655.1 of Bacillota bacterium. Classification (GTDB taxonomy): domain Bacteria; phylum Bacillota; class Clostridia; order Lachnospirales; family Lachnospiraceae; genus Blautia. The sequence continues at coordinate 9,605 of JAIIAN010000007.1, forward strand.
TCGCCATAAGCTTCATTTGCTCCTGCACCTGTACCTGCTTCTGGTCCCGGACCTGCCTGAGCACCTGCTGCTCCCTGTGCACCTTCGTACATTTTAGCAAAGAGTTTCTGTGCACTCTGCATCAGTTTTTCTTTACCTGCTTTGATGTCAGCAATCTGGGCATCTGTAATCTCATCAGTGTTTGCACAGCCATTCAGGATTTCTTTTAATGCATTTAAATCAGCTTCTACTGCTGTCTTATCATTTGCATCTAATTTATCGCCAGCTTCTTCCATTGCTTTTTCTGTCTGGAATACCATAGCGTCTGCATCATTCTTTGTATCAACTGCTTCTTTACGTTTTTTATCCTGAGCTTCGAACTCAGCAGCTTCTCTGACTGCTTTATCGATTTCATCATCAGACATATTAGAACCAGCTGTAATTGTGATGTGCTGTTCTTTTCCTGTTCCAAGGTCTTTTGCGGAAACATTTACAATACCGTTTGCATCGATATCGAATGTAACTTCAATCTGCGGAACACCTCTTCTTGCTGGCGGGATTCCATCCAGACGGAACTGACCAAGGGACTTGTTATCTCTTGCGAACTGTCTTTCACCCTGAACTACGTTGATATCTACTGCTGTCTGATTATCTGCTGCTGTAGAGAAAATCTGGCTCTTCTTTGTAGGAATGGTTGTATTTCTCTCAATCAGTCTTGTAGCGACACCACCCATTGTCTCGATAGACAGTGACAGTGGAGTAACATCCAGAAGAAGGATATCACCTGCACCGGCATCTCCGGCAAGTTTACCACCCTGTACAGATGCACCAAGTGCAACACATTCATCTGGGTTTAAGTTCTTGCTTGGTTCTTTTCCTGTTAAGGCTTTTACTTTATCCTGTACAGCCGGGATACGTGTAGAACCACCAACTAACAGTACCTGACCCAGTTCAGAAGCATTGATTCCTGCATCAGATAATGCACGACGAACCGGTTCTGCTGTTCTTTCTACAAGGTCATGTGTTAATTCATCAAATTTTGCTCTTGTCAGGTTCATATCAAAATGCAGAGGTCCATTTGCATTCATGCTGATGAATGGCAGGTTGATATTCGTTGTTGTTGCAGAAGAAAGTTCTTTTTTCGCTTTTTCTGCTGCTTCTTTGATTCTCTGCATTGCCATTTTATCTGCGGAAAGGTCTACGCCTTCTGCTTTCTTAAATTCAGAAATCATGTAATCTGCAACTTTCTGGTCGAAGTCATCACCACCAAGACGGTTATCACCAGCTGTAGATAATACTTCGATAACACCGTCACCGATTTCAATAACGGAAACATCGAATGTACCACCACCTAAGTCGTATACCATAATTTTCTGTTCTTTTTCGTTGTCCAGACCATATGCAAGTGCTGCTGCTGTAGGCTCATTGATGATACGTTTTACATCAAGACCTGCGATTTTACCGGCATCTTTTGTTGCCTGACGCTGTGCGTCATTGAAATATGCCGGAACTGTGATAACAGCTTCTGTTACTTTTTCACCAAGGTAGTTTTCCGCATCACTTTTCAGTTTCTGAAGAATCATTGCGGAAATTTCCTGTGGAGAATATTTCTTATCATCAATTGTTACTCTGTAGTCTGTACCCATATGTCTCTTGATAGAAGAGATTGTTTTGTCAGCATTTGTAACTGCCTGACGTTTTGCCGGCTCACCGACTAATCTTTCACCTGTTTTTGTAAATGCTACAACAGATGGTGTTGTTCTTGCGCCTTCTGCATTTGCGATAACAGTTGGCTGTCCACCTTCCATAACACCTACACAGCTATTTGTTGTACCTAAGTCAATACCAATAATCTTGCTCATGATTTTTTCCTCCTATATCAATTCTAAGTTTTCTATCCATTTATAAGATGAAATCTGATTTTAACAATCAGATATAATTGATTAATTTGCTACTTTTACCATGCTGTGTCTTACGACATGGTCTTTATAGAGATATCCTTTCTGGAACTCTTCTACTACTACATTCTCTCCGGCTTCTTCATCTTCCACATGCATTACTGCGTTGTGGTAATCCGGATTAAATTCCTCTCCGACTGCATCAATGGCTTTGACACCCATTTCCTCAAATACCGTCATCATCTGTTTGTAAATCTTTGTCATTCCGTCTGCAAACGGACTGTCTTTTTCTTCTTCCGGAACTGCTGCAAGACCTCTTTCAAAGTTATCTACAACCGGAAGAATCTTTTCAATGATTTCTCTTGCACCGATTTCATACATGGAAGCTTTTTCCTTCTCAGTACGTTTTCTGAAATTATCAAATTCAGCCATCTGACGTTTTACACGGTCAGTCAGTTCTTCAATTTTCTCATCTTTTTTGTCTTTTTTCTTTTTGAAAAATCCTTTCTTTTCTTCGGATTTTTCTTCTGTTTCTACTTCTTCAGAATTTTCTTCTGCTTCACAGCTTTCTTCTGTAACTTCTTCGGTTTCTTCTGTTTCTGTCTCGGCTGTTACATCATCGTTTTTATCATCATATAATTCTTTTTCTTCTGACACGAATCCATTCCGCCTTTCTATGTTTTCTTAAATATATGGTCTAATTGTGTTTTCAGCGTTTTCAGATTATCTACTACATTTTCATAATCCATTCTCTTCGGTCCGATAATTCCGATTGTTCCCTGCATGCCCTCACCTAAGTCGTAAGTCGCAGTCACTACACTGCAGTCTCTCATGGTTTGTACCGGACTTTCATTTCCAATGTAAACCTGAATTCCTGTGTTTTCTTCTGAACTCATCGAATCCTTTACTAAATCTGCAAGTGCATGTTTTTCTTCAAAAGCAGAAATCAATTCGCTGGCTTTTGAGGTATCTGCCAGTTCCGGGTACTTGAAAATGTTCATCGCACCACTGGTATAGATTTCAACCTCATCTTTGTCTTCTGCAATCGCCTGGGCAACTGCATCAATTACACTGCCGACTACCTCGCTGTGGATACCCGCCTGTTCTTTCATTCGGGTTATCATGCTTAAATTGATTTCTTCGATTGTAAGGCCATTTAACTGCGTATTTAAAAGCAGATTTAATTTTAAAACTGTTTCATCACTCATAGGCTCTTGTAAATCAATCATCTGGTTCTTTACCAGATTGCTGTCTGTTACTAAAACCGCAAGCAGTTGATTGTCGCCCACTTTAGAGAGCTGAATGAATTTGAGTTTGTTTCTGTGATAGGTCGGACCAGAAATCATTGTGGCATAATTCGTATTTGTTGCAAGCACTTTTGCGACCTGCTGTAATACCTTCTCCATCTTATCGGTCTTTTCTATCATTAAATCTTTAATTTCCGAAACTTCTTTTTCTTTTTCCTTCATCAGTTCATCGACATATAACCGATATCCTTTATCAGAAGGAATTCTTCCAGCCGAGGTATGTGGCTGAAGAATGTAGCCCAGTTCCTCCAGGTCCGACATTTCATTTCGGATAGTTGCAGAACTGAGATTCAGGTCTGTGTATTTTGATATCGTTCTTGAACCAACCGGTTCTCCGGTATCAAGGTAAGTCTGGATTATGGCTTTTAAAATTTTCCGTTTTCTCTCATCCAATTCACTTTCCATTTTAATCTCCTTTCTGCTTCTTTTTTGGATTGTTAGCACTCATCGTAGTGGAGTGCTAACATCTATGCTCTTAAGATAGCACTGACCCATTTATTTGTCAAGAGCTTTATGAAAATTTTTTTGCATTTTTTAAATAGGAAATAAATAAGACGCTCCACCAGAAACTATCCGTCCATTTCCTCCAGATTTTTCTTCAGTTCCACCATCTTATCACGAAGTCCTGCTGCTGCCTCAAAATTCAAATCTGCCGCTGCTTTTCGCATTTTCTTCTCAACTTCTTTAATTAATTTTTCCAATTCTTTTCTGCTCATGGATTCAGGGTCTTTCTGTAATCTTTCTTCGGTCTCGGCAACCGATTTGGAAATACTGATTAAATCACGCACTGCTTTTTTGACCGTCTGCGGTGTAATATGATGTTCCTTATTATATTCTTCCTGCACACTTCGACGGCGCATCGTCTCATCAATCGCCATCTTCATAGAATCGGTCATCACGCCTGCATACATAATAACATGACCTTCTGCATTTCTTGCCGCACGGCCAATCGTCTGAATCAGAGAAGTTTCGGAACGCAGAAATCCTTCCTTGTCTGCATCCAGAATTGCAACTAATGTAATTTCGGGAATATCAAGTCCCTCTCTTAAAAGATTGATTCCGACTAGAACATCAAATACATTTAAACGCATATCACGGATAATCTGGGTCCGCTCCAGCGTATCAATATCAGAATGTAAATATTTCACACGGATTCCCAAATCTTTCATATAATCCGTCAGTTCCTCTGCCATACGTTTCGTCAGTGTCGTAATCAGCACTTTATTTCCTTTTCCAACTTCTTTATTCACTTCAGAAACCAAATCGTCAATCTGTCCCTCTACCGGACGCACTTCCACCATCGGGTCTAAGAGTCCTGTCGGACGGATTATCTGCTCTGCTCTTAAGAGTTCATGCTGTTCTTCATACTCTCCCGGCGTTGCCGATACAAATAAAATCTGGTCGATTTTGCTTTCAAATTCTTCAAAATTAAGCGGACGGTTATCCAGTGCCGATGGCAGACGAAATCCATAATCCACCAGTGTTGTCTTTCTTGAACGGTCTCCTGCATACATTCCACGAATCTGTGGAACGGTTTTATGGGATTCATCTACAATAATTAAATAGTCATCTCCAAAATAATCCATAAGCGTATACGGTGCCTGCCCTGGCTCTAATCCGGATAAATGTCTGGAATAATTTTCAATTCCCGAACAAAATCCGGTTTCTTTTAACATTTCCATATCAAAGTTTGTACGCTCTGAAATTCTCTGCGCTTCTAATAATTTGTCCTCACTTTTAAAATACGCCACCCGTTCTTCCAATTCTTCTTCTATATGAATGGCTGCCTCTTTTATCTGTTCCATTGGAACGACATAATGCGAAGCTGGGAAAATTGCGATGTGATTTAACTGGCATTTTATTTCTCCGGTCAATACATTAATCTCTGTGATACGGTCGATTTCATCGCCAAAAAATTCCACTCTTACCGCTGTATCGGTATAATCCGCAGGGAAAATTTCCAGCACATCTCCCCGCACACGAAATGTTCCCCTGTGAAAATCCATATCATTGCGGTCATACTGAATATCAATCAATTCCCGAGCCACTTCATCTCTGTCTTTTTCCATTCCCGGACGCAGAGAAATAATCATATTCTGATAATCCTTTGGACTTCCGATTCCATAAATACAGGAAACACTCGAGACAATAATAACGTCTTTTCTTTCACTCAAAGAAGACGTCGCAGAAAGACGCAGTTTATCAATCTCATCATTGATTGCTGAATCCTTTGCAATATAAGTGTCAGAAGACGGCACATAAGCTTCCGGCTGATAGTAATCATAATAGGAAACAAAATATTCGACTGCATTATTTGGAAAAAACTCCTTAAATTCCCCATAAAGCTGTGCCGCAAGCGTTTTGTTATGTGCAATAATCAAAGTTGGCTTATTTAACTGCGCAATGACATTTGCCATCGTAAATGTTTTACCCGAACCAGTTACACCAAGAAGAGTCTCACACTGATTTCCCTCTTTAAATCCTGCTACCAGCTCCTTGATAGCCTGCGGCTGGTCACCGGTTGGTTTGTACTCTGATACTAATTCAAAATGGTCCATATATTTTTCCTCATAAAAACTGCTTTCGTTAATAGTGTTTTCTTTTTTTAGTTTATCATTCCAAATAAAAAAAGTACAGAGCAAATCGAATGTTTGTTCTGTACTTTTTTCTTTTTTATTTATTATTTTTTTCGTAAATAATCAGCAATCCTTTTAATAACAGTTCTTCATCAAGGGTAATCTTTTTCTTACAATAAGGAATAATCTTTTTCGCAAGTCCGCCTGTTGCAACCACGGTCGCTTCTGTTCCAAGTTCTTCTTCAATCCGTTCTACAATTCCATCTAAGGATGCTGCACTGCTGTAAATGATACCACTTTTCATACATTCGTTTGTATTTTTTCCAATCAAATGCTTTGGAGCTTCAATCCCGATTCCGCCAAGCTGGGAAGCTCTTGAGGTCAGGGCATCCAAAGACAAACCGACTCCTGGAAGAATCATTCCTCCGATGTACTGTTTCTTGTCATTTAATACAGATACGGTTGTCGCTGTTCCCATATCAATTACAATCAACGGCGCCGGATAATTATTACTTGCTGCTACTGCATCAGCTACCAAATCTGCTCCAAGCTGCCCTGGATTGTCCATCAGAATATTTAAACCGGTCTTAATCCCAGGTCCGAGCACCATAACTTTCTTTTTCAGGATTTTTTCAACTGCAAGTTTTGCAATATTTGTAATCTGTGGCACAACAGAAGAGATAATACAGCCTTCAATCTCTGTTTTCTTAATGTGATAGATATCCAGAATTGTTTTTAAATCAACTGCATACTCCAGTTCCGTCTTTGTTCTTACCGTAGAAAGACGCTCTGTAAAATAAATCTCATTCTTATCAATACAGCCTACTACAATATTTGTGTTTCCAATATCAATTGCTAAAATCATACTTTTTTCTCCCATCTGCTACCATGTGTTTCTCATTCATTTTTTCTATATTTTCAAACTCTTTCTGCCATTTCAAAGCAAGGCACGCCAGTTATGCGTGCCTAGTTAAGTTAAATTCTTCTTTATTTATTTTTTGGTTCTACCGGAAGCAGACGTGCTTTTGAAAGTGCTGCTCCTACTGCTCCAGTAATCAATGTTGAAGAAAGCATTTCACAAATTGCATTGACTCCAACCATCATACAGCATCCGATAATGATATTTCTTCCACCCATCAATCCTTTTACATACTCTGTATTTCCAAACAGCCCTACTAAAAGAGTCATAAAGAATAAAGTGTTTAAAAATGCAGAAAAGAATCCGGTTACTGCACAGGAAACATAAGCGTTTGTTCTCTTTCTCATCGCTTTGTAAATATATCCCAGACAGATTCCATCGAAAAGACGTGGAATAAATCTCTGAATAAACGCCAGAAATGGATTAATACTAAGCAGCATTGCTCCCATTGCACTGACTCCGCCAATTCCAAGACACTGTCCAAAGCTGGTCAGTCCAAAGATAGCGCCTGCAATTGCCCCACCCATCGGTCCTAACACAATTGCACAGATAGCAACCGGAATCACATTGAATGAAATCGCAAGTGGTCCAATGTTCAAATATCCAAGCGGTGTGTATGCCATAATCAATAAGATAGCGGTCATCAGACCCAGAATGGCAAGTTGCGTTGTGGTAAATTTTTTTGTTTTCATTTTTCCTCCTTGTTCTCGTTCCGCCTTTTGCAGATACAATACGGTGTTGTGGTTACTCTGACTTCTTTTTTTTAATTTTTTAATCTTTTAACCTTTTTCTTTTATTTAGAATTAATTTTGATTAGAAGTCAGCATAAGAATTTTATCCAGGAGCTGATTGGCTGCATCCTCCTTGCTCATAAGCGGAAGTGACGTTTCCTCCTCCTGTGTAATCAGAGTCAATACATTGGTATCCCCCTGAAATCCTGCACCTTTTTCTTTTACATTATTGGCTGCAATCATATCCAGGTTCTTTTTCTCAAGTTTGGCTCTGGAATTACTCACCATGTTCTGGGTTTCCATTGAAAATCCACATAAAAACTGATTTTCTTTTTTATGTTCTCCCAGATATTTTAAAATGTCATCCGTGCGCTCTAATGCAATCGACATTTCTCCATCTTTCTTCTTTACTTTTTCAGAACTTACTACAGCCGGACGGTAATCTGCAACCGCTGCTGCCTTAATAATAATATCCTGTTCGTCGCTCACCGAAGTCACTGCGTCAAACATTTCTTTTGCTGTCACAATCGGCACTACTTCTACAAACATCGGTGGTTCAATCGCAGTACGTCCACTCACCAGTGTAACATCTGCGCCACGAAGCATGGCTGCTTTTGCAATCGAATATCCCATTTTTCCAGATGAATGATTCGTAATATATCTTACAGGGTCAATCGCTTCCTGCGTCGGACCTGCTGTCACCAAAATCTTCTTTCCTTTTAAATCTTTTTCGCAGGCAATTTCTTTTTCTATATAAGCAAGCAGAGTCTGTGGCTCCGGCATTTTTCCTGCCCCTGTATCTCCACAGGCAAGATATCCCGATGCCGGCTGAATCACTTCGTATCCATAATGCTCTAAAATCTTAAGATTATCCTGTACAATTGGATTTTCAAACATATTGGTGTTCATCGCCGGTGAAATGATTTTTTTACATTTACATGCCATAACTGTAGTAGTCAGCATATCATCCGCAATTCCGTGTGCCAGTTTTCCAATTACATTGGCACTTGCCGGTGCAATCATGACCACATCTGCTTTTTTTGCAATCGAAACATGCTCTACCTGAAACTGGAAATTCCGGTCAAAGGTATCTACCAGACACTTATTTCCGGTCAGACTTTCAAACGTAATCGGATTAATAAAATTCGTAGCATTTTTTGTCATCAATACATGAACATCTGCATGCAGTTTCTTTAACGCACTTGCCAGATATGCAATCTTATATGCGGCAATACTTCCTGTTACACCTAATAAAACCGTCTTTCCCTTAAGCATTTACTTTCTCTCTTCTCCTTCTTTATTCTCGTAATAACTCACTTCATCTATTACTTGTATATAACGATGTGAGTGTCAAAAGTAAATTTTGCCACTCACTGATGTATTATAAAATATCTTTTGTCATAATTTCAAGACAGGTTTTGTTTTTCTTAACATACAACCTATGATTCTTTATTATATCACAAGTCTCATTTTATTCCATCAAAATAAAATGATGTGATATAATTCTCTTAAATAATAATTTCAAGAAATAACGAGGTTTATTATGGTCTACACAAACGAAATACTGACACTGGCTGTTGAAATCGGTGACAGTATGCTTAGAAACGGAGCAGAAATCTACCGTGTGGAAGATACTGTTGTCCACATTTTAAAATCTTATGAAGTAAAAGAATTTGACGTCTATGTCATTTCCAATGGAATCTTTGCAAGTGCCAATGAAAATCAGGAAGATGCCTGCAGTATTGTGCGCCATGTTCCGCTCGGTTCGGTGAACCTTGGAAAAATCTCTGCCTTAAATCAACTTGCCAGAGATATCTGCGAACATAAGATTTCTTTAATTGATTCCTGGGAGGAACTGGAACGCTGTCAAAATCTTCCCGATTATCCTAACTCCCTTCTGGTCTTTTTCTGCGGACTTGGAAGTGCCGGATTCTGCTACTTATTTGGAGGAAGTGCCCTTGATTCCCTCTTTACGTTCGGCATTGGTATTTTAGAACAGTTCCTTTTATTTGCGCTGAAAAAATATAAATTTTCAAAAATTATCACCAACATTTTTGCAAGCCTGTTTGTCACTTTACTCGCTATGCTCTGTATGCTGACCAATCTGAATTTATTACAGGATAAAATCATCATCGGTGCAATCATGCCCCTTGTCCCTGGAATTGCCTTTACCACCGCAATCCGTGACATTTACAATGCAGATTATCTCTCTGGTACGATTCATCTGCTTGACGCCTTAATTACCGCTGTCTGTATTGCAGTCGGCGCCTGTCTGCCATTTGTGGTGATGAATTATTTTGGAGGACTCTAAGTTATGGAATCTATTATGGAATTTATCATTCAATTTATTGTAGCAGGTTTTGCTACGCTCTCCTTTGCAGTCCTTTTTTCTGCACCAAAAAAAGAACTGCTTTACTGCGGATTTACAGGCGCATTTGGCTGGATTCTTTACTACATTTTAGTTCAGCTTGGCATGGGCGTGGTTGTTCCATCCCTGATTGCAACTTTCTGCCTTACGATTCTGGCTCGAATCTTTGCAGTCATCCGCTCCACTCCAGTTACCGTCTATCTTCTAACTGGTATTTTCCCACTCGTACCAGGAGCTGGAATTTTTTACACTGCCTATTATTTATTCACCAATGACAGAGCATTCTCCTCTTCCAAAGGAATTGAAACCTTTGAAGTCGCAGGTGCAATTGTACTTGGAATCATCTTTGGATTTGGGATTCCACAAAGTTTATTTCATCTACTCAAAAAATTCGGACGGAATTAAGTTCCTTCCGGATTTTTTCTTTTCTTGTTTCATAAAAAACTCATCGTAAAAAATCAAAAACGCTCTGCGAGAATCTTTTTTCTAATTGACAAACCCTCTCTAACTAATTATGCTAACTTATAGAAAAATTTTTCACAATCCAAAGGATGTTTCAAGGTTCTGCTGCATTTGAACTCTGAACCGTAGAATCAATGCCGATTGAATATAGGAAAGGATTTTAACTATGAAAACAGTTCAAGTAAGAAATGTTACTATCGGAGAGGGACGCCCGAAAATCTGTGTCCCGATTGTTGGACAGACCAAAGAAGAAATTCTTGCAGAAGCAGGTTCTTTTGCTGATATTCCAGTTGATGTTGTAGAATGGCGTGCAGACTGGTATGAAGATGTTTTTAATACTGATAAAGTACTCGAAACCGCCAAAGAATTAAACGTTGTCTTAAAAGAGACTCCAATTCTCTTTACTTTCCGCACGGCAAAAGAAGGCGGAGAAAAAGCCATCTCCAATGAAGATTATCAAACTCTTAATCTTGCAGTTGCCAAAAGCGGTTTTGTTGACTTAATTGACGTAGAAGCTTTTACAGGCGATGAAATTGTAGCAAACATCATTTCAAAAGCCCATGAATTTAATGTAAAAGTAATTGCTTCCAATCACGATTTTGATAAAACTCCTAAAAAAGAAGAATTGGTCCATCGCCTTCGCAAAATGCAGGAACTGGGTGCTGATATTCCAAAAATTGCAGTCATGCCGACCTGTAAACGTGATGTACTTACACTCCTTGATGCAACTCTTGAAATGACTGAAACTTACGCCGACCGTCCGATTATCACAATGTCCATGGCCGGAACGGGTGTCATCAGCCGTCTTGCAGGTGAAACCTTTGGCTCTGCCCTCACATTTGGAGCTGCCACAAAAGCTTCTGCCCCAGGACAGATTCCAGTAAATGAGCTTAAACAAGTATTGGATATCCTTCATAAAAGCCTGTAAAATATAAGGTGGCTGCTTGTAACTACAGCCACCTGTTTTCTATCTACTTTCATCCATCGCACGAAGTCTCTGAATCATTTCCTCACAGATTTCCTGCTCATTTTTTCCATCTGTCTGTATAATGATATCTGCTGCTGCCTCATACTTCTCACTTCGTTTTGCCATTAAATCTGCAATAAATGATACATTTTTGTTATTTTCAAGCAATGGCCGGTCATGATTGTCTTTTACTCTCTGCAAAACAGTTTCCGGTTGTGCAGTAAGAAGCACGACACGTCCATTTTTCTTCATCTCAAGTACATTATTTTCACGCATCGGAGTACCTCCGCCACAAGAAATCACTACATTAGACTTATTCTGCATTTCAACTAAAAGATTTGTCTCCACATCACGGAAATACTGTTCACCATAGGTTTCAAAGATATCCGAAATACTCATTCCCTCTCGTTTTGCAATAATATCATCCATCTCAACCACATCCATGGAAAATGTATCATGCAAATATCCCGCTATCGTAGATTTTCCACATCCCATAAATCCAATCAAAAAAATATTATAATCAAACAACTTTTTATTTTCCATTTTTCTTTTCTCCTTGATTTTACCACTTTAAACAGTTAACTTGTATTATATCAACAGATTACATGTTCTGCAAGTGTAAAAAAGCAGACCATTTTTTGTACACTCTTCCTTTTGCTTTCGTGCGTTAGAGGTTGCTGCATGCCAGTGGCATGCGTTTAGCAACGACCGGAGTGAAACGGAAAACGAACCCGTTCGAGTCCGACCCGGACTCGAGTAAAAAAATAGACAGGGTTTTTAAACCCTGTCTACTTTTTTACTAGCGTGCGTTAGAGGATTCGAACCCCCGACCTTTTGGTCCGTAGCCAAACGCTCTATCCAGCTGAGCTAAACGCACATGTTTTTTATTTATTTTGTATTATCTCAACAACAAAACCTATTATAATGTACATGTTCCAAAAAGTCAACCCTTTTTTTGAAATTTTTTTATTTTTTGCGAAACTTGCGATTTCTCTGTATTTTCGCTATAGTAATCCTTAGTATTTATTATCATACTCAAGATGTTTATATTTTGAAAGGGGTTCTTTTATTATGCCAAAAACTTCAAATGATTTACAGACCAAACTCCATGCAATTCATCAAAAAGGCTATCCTGCTTATAAAGAATTACGTGGCACTTATCAATTTCCAAACTATCTTTTATGCATTGACCATGTTCAGGGAGACCCTTTTGCCTCTCCTTCCAGTATCAGCGTTGAGATTCCGTTAAAAACTGCCGGATTCCCTGCTGATTATCATCAAAAAGCCTACACCCGTATTGCATTGCAGGATTATCTGACACGCCAGTTTGAACAGCAGGTAAACCGTTATAATTTTCGTGCAAAGGGTTCTGGAAAAAGCGGTCTGATTTCAGTCACACACTGCGGTCAGGAAATTTTAGAGCGAAGTGCCTGCCAAATTACCAAAACTTCTATCATTGCACGTTTCTTTGTTGGATTTCCTGCAAATGGCAGACGTATCAATTCAGTGGAATTAGAAAAAATCTTTTTTGATTTTCTTCCAGTCTGTGTAGAAAAAGCATTTTTCTACCGCAATCAAAATGCTAAGACCGTAGAACAAGTTTATTTTCTCGCCGAGGACCAGCATTTTCTACGTGAAGAACTGAAACGCCTTCATCTTACAGCTTTTGTCGCAGATGCTTCTATCCTTCCAAGACAAAGTGGTGTTTCCGATAAGCCTTTAAAAGACAGTATTCCGTTTTATGCTCCAGATTCTCTTGCCATGGAACTTACGCTTCCACACAAAGGAATGATTCGAGGACTCGGCATCAAAGAAGGAATTACTTTAATTGTCGGCGGAGGCTATCATGGAAAATCCACTTTATTAAATGCTTTAGAAAGCGGAGTCTATAATCATATCGCAGGCGATGGCCGAGAATATGTAATCTCCGATGACAGTGGAGTAAAACTTAGGGCTGAAGATGGACGTTTCATAAAAGATGTAGACATTTCCCTTTTTATCAACGATTTGCCAAATAAAAAAGACACCCATTGTTTTTCTACCTGTGACGCCAGTGGAAGCACCTCTCAGGCCGCTGCCATTGTAGAAAGCATGGAAGCCGGAAGTTCTCTTTTCTTTATTGATGAGGACACTTCTGCAACCAACTTCATGGTCCGTGACTCTTTTATGCAGAAAGTCATCGGACGAAGCAAGGAGCCAATTACTCCTTTTTTAGAACGTGCCAGAGACTTATATGAAAAAGCAGGCATTTCCACCATTCTTGTAGCCGGAAGCAGTGGTGCTTTCTTTCATATCGCAGACACCATTATTCAAATGGACTGCTATAAGGCAATCGATATTACAGATTCTACAAAAGCACTGTGCAAAGAAAATCCGCTTCCGAAAACTTCTGCCACAGAATTTCATCAGCCTGACAGTCACCGAATCATGAGCACACCGGATTTTCAAACGAAAGCTTCAAGAAATCCTCATGTTTCTCATGCAGATAGAGGTTTAAAAGTAAAAACACACGACCGATATACCTTTTCGATTGGAAAAGAAACCATCGATTTACGATATGTGGAACAGCTTGCAGATTTTGAGCAGACATCGGCACTTGCATCCATGCTTCGTTTTGCCTGCGAGTCTTTGATTGATAATCAGCTTACTTTGGATGAAGTCGCTAAAAAATTGATTTCTATTCTTGAAACAAAAGGATTTTCGGGTATCAGCAGTACCTCTTATCTCTCCTGCGGACTTGCCATGCCACGAAAACAGGAAATCTATGCCTGCCTGAATCGCTTCCGCAGAAAATAATTTACATAAAATAATCAGCAAAAAATAATTTCTTAGTAAAGCGAACATTCGCAATCCGCTTCGCTACTTGCTCATGAACGCAGATAAGCAAAAAAGGATATCTTAGCCAAAATATATTGACTTCGATATCCTTTTTGTCTGCTCATTTTATTTTGAGATATTCTCATAAACAACCGAAGAAATATCAACAATTCGCTGTCTCGCTTCCGTCGTATCACTTAAATTATCTGCCATCACACAGATAATATATGGATTTTCTCCATCAAATACAATCGCTGCATCATTTTCTACATGGTCTAATTCTCCGGTTTTATTCGCCGTTTCTACTCCAGCCGGAACACCTTTTGGTATTTTTTCTGTTCGGGTTTGCTGTTTTAATAAATTCAACATATCTTCAGAATGTTCTAATTTATTTTCATAAATATTTTTCAAAAATACACTACAGTCTCTCGCAGATGTATAATTTTCATTCGCAGATGCTTTTTCAAGCAACATTCTTCCCATGGAAGTGTCCGTGTAACCATTATTTTTACAATAGGTATTCACTGCTTCCTGACCTGCTGCATCATCGCCATTTCCCAACATTCCAACTAATGTATTTGCAGAATCGTTATCACTGACTGTAATCATCGCATTTAACAGCTTATCTACCTCTTCCTGTCCATTTGAAGCAGTAATGTTGTCATAAGAAGAATAAACTGCACCCATAATATAAAGTTTGATTAAACTTGCCGCTGTCGTTCTTCCCTGACCAATCGATGCTCTTGCTCCATCTTTTAAACGATACACATAAATCTGCCATGCCTCTCCAAATTCATCTGTACCCTGCAGTTTTTCTTCTACCGACGTCCGAATTGTTTCCAAATCCGGTGCATCTTCTTCTGCAAGCTGTTCTTCTGTAAGACTTTCCTCAGAATCCGTATCTTCTTCTGCTTCCTCTGCATCTCCTTCAGCTTCATCAGAATCCTGTTGTTCCTGCATTGTACTCTCAGAAGCTTCTGCTTCTGTCTGATTCTCTTTCAGTGTTTTCTGTTTCTCTTCTAATTGTTTCTTTTCTTCCTGTGCTTCTATATATTTTGTATTCTGCGTATTCTGTTTTCCTTTCAAATATACGTTCACACAAAGAACCGCTACAATCAGAACCGCTAAAGCAACGATTCCTGCAATCACCTTTGTCTTTTTATTTTTTTCCATTTTTGTGTATTCCTTACTTGATTTCTCTGTCTTAAATATATCCAGATTTAATTTTCAATTACCCTCAGGGCAGACCCCAAGGGTTTAAATGATAATTTATTTTTTTCCAGACAGTGCTCTTTATCTACTAATTTCCTGCTGCAAAATAAGCATCAATGCCGTTTGCAATGCCCTGTACCATTAATTTCTGGAAATCTGGATTTTCCATATTTGTGTCATCACTTTCATTTGACATAAATCCCATTTCTAAAATAATAACCGGCACCGTGCTCCAGTTAATTCCTGTCATATTGTCAAAAATCTGTACTCCGCTGTTTTTAATTTTGCAGGATTCACAGTAGGCATTAATAACCGCTTCTCCAAGCGCATAGCTCTTATCATGCAGTGCACCGACATACGGATTCTGTGCAGATGGAATCATTGTAAATGCTCCATTGACACTGCTGTCGTCACTTCCATTTGCATGAATTCTCACATAAATATCTGCGCCATACTGTGTTGCAAGTTCTGCACGTTCTTTATTACTGATTGCCGTATCATTGTCCTCTCTTGTCAGCATCACTTCATATCCACGGTTTTTAAGTTCCTCACGAAGCTGTTTCGAAATGTTTAAATTCAGCTCATACTCAGGAACACCGGTAAAACTTCCCTGTGTTCCTGTTGTTGCCTTTGCTTTCATTTCGCTTGAACCTGGACCCATTGGTTCTTGTGCACTCATATCCACATTGTAACCCTGATGTCCTGGGTCAATTGCGATTTTCTTTCCATTGCCAGTCTCTGGTGTCTGTGCATTTGTATCCGTTTCCTGATTCTTCTGCTCTTCCCCATCTTCTGATTCTTTTGCTTCTTTCTGCGCTTCTTCCTCTGATTCTACAGCTTCCGCAGTTTCTTCTGATTCTTTTGTTTTTGCATCAGTATCAGCGTTTTCTTCCTGCTCTGCATCCTCATTTGTTTCTTTTTGAAGGATTTCTGCCTTCTTCTGTTCTTTTTCCTGTTTTTCTATGTCTTTCTTAATTGCCTGAATTTCTTTTCTTACCGCTGTAACCTGTTGTCTTGTTTTATTTACCTGATTCAATTGAAAAAGCGCAACAACAATTAATAAAATCAAAACAATTGAAAGGCATCCAAGCATGATTTTATACATCCGTTTCACAAATTAAACTCCCTGATTTCTAAACTTCTTATATTTTCTTTTAGGAAATCTCCCTATCAAGCATATATTCGCAATCTGCTTTGCTATTTGATTCAATTAATAAATTTCTTTTCCGCCAAAAATAAAGCTGACATCCTCATCAATGCTCTTAAGTTCTTCTTTTCCAAGATAATATTGTAAATCACCACGATAAGATTTCATGCTATAGTCAATCAGCAGTGCAATATGCTTTTCATCAATTGGGAGATAAGAATAGACATCATCTGCAATAATCTTGTCTTTCTTTCCATCATACATTTTTAAAGTTGCACTATTATTTGAACTGTTGTAATCAACTGCATAAAGCACATTATCGGAATCTGGCACTGTATAAAGCGTTCCAGATTTTACATCAGAATCAATATTTTTGTCGTTACAGTATAAATCACCATTTCCGTCACTGTCTGTATCTTTCAGATAGTACACATCTCCATCTTTGATTAATTCCTGATAATATGCTACATCTTCGGAAATCAGTTTGCATTTTCCATCTGAATTATTATCTACAGAAAATGAATATAAGCTATAGGTTGCATCTTCATCTTCTGAACCGGAATCCTGCATTTTTACTCCATATCCAGTTTTAGAATCAGCATCTACGCCCCATACAGTTGCAAGATTTTCACCCAATACAACGGTTTTATTTTTCTCTGTATACACACAAGTCTGTGCAGATTCTGAAAGCATCTGATAATAATCAGACTCAATACTGCTGACACTGTCAATCTCAGAAATTTTTAACTTCGGAACTTCTTCCATGTTATAACGGCCATACACAATCCCCTTCCAGTCTCCAGTATAATAATACATCTGTGCAACCGTAGCATCTACCTGTGTTTCTTTTCCATCTTTTACATAATACAATTTTTCAACTGGTGTAGAAATCTCATAATCCTCTAATGCGTCACGAATTTCATCTCGATTTTCTTTGTCATAATATTTTTCATAAGCCGCATCATAAGCATCTTCATCTACAGACTCTACTTTTTCGTATTTTCCGGTCCAGTCATTTTTCTCGATTTTTTCAACTTTATAATCTTCTCTGTCCGGCTCTTCAATCGTTGCATCACTGTCTGCACAGTCATCTTCAATCACATCTGCTGCGATCAGTGTTTCCTCTGAACTTTTTGTGTAATAGATTCCTCCATTATCTAAATCATCGTAAGAAACATCTTCTACCCCAGAAGCGATTTTCTGTTTTTCACCAAAGTTTTCTATCATGTAAATAATATCTTGTTCTTTTACCAGAATATATTTTAAATCACTGCTTGTATAGAAAGAATCTACGTCCTTTGCCAATGTTTTTTTCTCTTTTTTCAGTGCAACATCCTGCTGGCAGACGTTAATCGTGCCATCCCCGTTTGATTCGCTCCACACAATATTTTTCTGGTCACTGTCTAAATAAAAGTAATCGACATCAGAAGCAATTTTTTCTTTATTTCCCTTCCAGTCATTGACATAAAGCGTATCATTTCCGGCTTTCCTATACAAAATTTTATTATTATCCAAAATCCTGTAACTTGTAACCGAACTGTCGATTTTAACTGGTTCTTCTGTCTTTCCTACTTTCTGCATGTTTAAACGAAATTCTGTGCCATCCTCGCCATAATTTACATCCGTAGGATAACAGATGTATTTTCCGTCTTTGGAATAACTTACACTTGCAGAATAATTCTCTCCATCGTCACTCGTGCTTCCGTATCTGCCCTGATATTCCACCGCTTTTTTCTTATAATGTTCAATATCAGACTGATTGATATAGCCGTCTTTCACATAAGTGACATAAGAGTCGGATTTACCGCCTCCCAGTCCTCCAACGATTTTTACAATTCCGCCGATAACAACGACTGCCGCAACAACACCTACTGCCCCTGCGATCAATTTTTTCGGAACTTTCTTTGTTGTCGTTTCTTCAACTATCGGCTGACCGTCCCCATTCATATCTTTTCCACAGATACTGCAGAATACTGCATCGGCATCATTCGCCCCTCCACAATGCGGACAAAATCTTTGTCCCATTTGTTGTCCTGTCTGCTGTTCTTCCTGTTGATGTTCCGGCTGCTGCGTTCCACAATTACCGCAAAATCTTGCTCCCTCTGGCAATTCGCATCCACAATTAATACACTTCATCTTTTTCCTCCTCGCTCTTTCTTACTGGTCTAACTGATATCCGCCATCGTGCATTGCAAATTCTTTCTGTCTTAAAAATTCTGCATTTTTCTTTTCATATTCATTAAATACGGTTTCCTTAAAATCAGCCGCACTGACCGTTCCGCTGTACCATGATTTGCTTCCAAAATAATTCTGGAGTTCCTTAGAGTCAAATTTTCTTCCATGTCTTGCATAGATTTCATTTTTCGCATAATTTAACTGCTGAAGCGTCAATCCGCTGACATCTGCATCTGTAAGATATCTGCTGTTACTTTCCGGTAAAATATAATCTCCTCCGGTTACTCCCTCTTCTGCTTCTGCAATTAAATCATCTACCGCATCCGTATCTTCCACCAGAGTTTTTCCATTTTTTAATAACTTTAATGCATCTTCCTGCTTACCCTGTGCCAGCAGATTCTTGCTCTCTGTATCTAAGTATAAAATATATTCTGGTTCATATTTTTCACTCAGCTTTGTGATAAGCTCATCCTCATCTTTTAACTCTTCTTTTTGTTTTGAAAGTTTCTTTAAAATACTTTCATAATCGGAACTTTTTGCAGATTTTTCAAGACTGTCTTCTAAATCTTTTTCCGTCTGCTCCTGAAGTGCCAAAACTTCTTCTGCTTCTTTTGATTCTAATTTATCTGTATCAAGTTTTGCTAACGCATTTTTTACGCCTGCATAATCAAGTGTTCCTTTTTGGTAATTACTCTTAATCTGGGAAATAGAAGAATCCGACTCTGCATTTTCTTCCTCTTTCGATGCATCTTCTGTATCCTTAGAATTATCGTTATCGTCTTCTTCGTCCTCCTCATCACTGCTATCCGATGAAGCCACATAGCTGTCTGCCTCATAAGGAAACAGTACCTTAGAAACAAAAATTCCTGCTACAAAAATCACACTGATTAAAATTCCAGAAATCGAAAGGGTACGCACTCTTGCATCCTGCAGGGAAAAAATCGCACATAAAAATGCTCCCAGTCCCAATAAAAACGGCACAACATAAATTAAATACGGATAGATACTCTCCAGCATTGTACTTTCCTGCATGAAATCCTGCAATACAACTCTTAGTAAAACAAAGCTGACTAAAAGTAGAAAACTAAGCAGGAAAGACGCAACTGCCAATCCTTTTCCATCTTTTTTTCCGGTTCTCTGATTTTGTGGTGCAGATGGCGTTTTATTTATTGGAGTTTTATTTACTGGTGTTCTATTTATCGGTGTTCTCTCATACTGATTCTGCGTCTGTTGTCTGCGATTTTGAGTCGTTTCTCGCTTCTGAAAATTTCCCTGATTCTGAGAATTTCCTTGATTTTGAGAATTTTCTTGATTCCAATTATTTCCTTGTCTCTGCGTATTTCCCTGTTCAGGAACAACCGGACGAATATCCGGCTTTGGATATGGAGTTTTAGAACTCTTCTGTCTACAGGTACAGATTTCGCCCTCCTTAATTTCCTTACCACAATATTTACAAAACATATATATCCAAACCTCCCTCTTTGATTCTAACATCAGCGAACTACTCGGCTACAAGTAACCGAGCTTCTTGCTTAAACCTGTAATTACATCGAAGCCAAACAGATATTCCCAATCCACTTCACTGCTTGATTCGATTAATTACTTCTTGGACAATAATCCAACAGATAATGCACTCTTTGTTTGGTTGTATCTGCCGCTGGTGCTTCATTAAATCCAGAATGGTCTACATTCTGAGATTCCCAGTATTGTGATATCATTGCTTCTTTCTGATGAATCCAATCCACCTGCGCACTTGTAAGCTGTGACATCTGGTCCTCCGGTAAAACTGCCTTTAAATCCTGCCACATCTGATTTAACAATCCATCCCATAACTGATAACGTGCTTCCTGTTTTGCCATCTTTGTATTAAAATCATCTGCAGAACCAACTTCATTTAAAATAGCCGTATCACTTTGTTCTGCTCCTGCTAATTTATCACTCCAGCTTGCATAAAGACTGCTGTCAGTACTACTGCTGGTTGAACTTGATGAACTTGTTGAGGCGCTCTGATTGCTTGAAGCAGATTCCTGAGCTTTCTTTTCTTCTTCCGCCTTCTTAGCTGCTTCTGCCTCCTGCGCTTCCTGTTCCTCGTATTTCTTTAATAATTCTTTCTGTTCTTCCTCTTCTTTTTTCTTTTCTTCTTCTTTCTGTTTTTCTTCTTCGGCTTTTGCCTTTTCTTCTGCAGACATAGTTCCTTCAACCGGTTCTACATCTTCTTCTGTATCTTTTTTCGTTTCTTTAGAATCTTTCTCTTCTGCATCTTTGCTGTCCGCTTTGTCTGTGCTTTTATCATTTTCACTGACCTGGCTCTGCTCTGCTTCTTCCTGCTTTTTATTATCAGAAATTTTAACAACAGCAAACGCACCTGCACCAATACAGATTGCAAAGATTACAATCATTATGTATAAACCGATATGACTTTTCTTTTTCACTGGTAGATTTCCTGATGGACGTTGATTTGCTTCTACCAAACGTATTCCACAAGTTTTGCAGAAATTTTGGTTTTCTTCATATCGCTTTCCACATTTTGGACAAATCTTCATCTTTTTTCGCTTCCTTTCTCTATTTTTATTCTTAAAGATATTATAACAAAGGATTACAGTTTTTGAAGTTTTTTTGTGTGAAATTTAAAAATAATTGGGATTTTTCCTTTTATTTAGAATAATTTTTCAATCAAAGATTGAGAGATATTAGAATGATGTGTATTCTTAGAACAAGGTACAAATTTGGTACAAATGAAAAAATGCTCCAAATCCTTACTGAATTTGAAGCAAAAAATTAATGCCGCAGACCGGAATCGAACCGGTACGGGTATCACTACCCACGGGATTTTAAGTCCCGGGCGTCTGCCAGTTCCGCCACTGCGGCATATCGAGTGATTTACTCGAAACGACCCAGAAGAGACTCGAACTCTCGACCTCCGCCGTGACAGGGCGGCGCTCTAACCAACTGAGCCACTGGGCCTTATTCTATTTTATTATTTCATTTAACCTTTAGCGATGGACCTTCGGGGACTCGAACCCAGGACCGACCGGTTATGAGCCGGTTGCTCTAACCAACTGAGCTAAAGGTCCATGAAGCCGATGATCGGACTCGAACCGATAACCTGCTGATTACAAATCAGCTGCTCTGCCAATTGAGCCACATCGGCACGTTTTTAGTCTAACATATTATAGACTAGTTTGTCAACATATTCTGTTGAGTGACTCCAAGGGGATTTGAACCCCTGTTACCGCCGTGAAAGGGCGGTGTCTTAACCGCTTGACCATGGAGCCATGATAATTATTATGTTTTTTCAAACAAGCTCCCCCTGTTGGACTCGAACCAACGACACTGCGGTTAACAGCCGCATGCTCTACCGACTGAGCTAAGGAGGAATATTCATTCATCGTACCTTCAA
>JAIIAN010000712.1 GCA_022717655.1 Bacillota bacterium
TACTAATATTGTATCATCTATATTATTTTTTTCTAAGAAATTATTAAAAGTTCTTATAATTCTTATTAAATTTTTTCTTGGTTCTTTAGTACATAAAGTAAATGCGTATTTTTTATTCAATGGTATATTGTATTTATTAAATATTTCTTTTTTATCTTTTACAGGTATAAAGTTAGAAAAATTATCATCACAGGCTATATGAACGACAGAAATATTATTTGGTTTTACATTTGAGATATGTTTTATTAGATCATTTTTTGTATTATTAGAAATAGCAAAAAAATAGTCTTTAGTATTGGCAACATATTTCATAAGCATTGCATGCCATGAATCTTTGGTATGATGTTTATAATATTGTGGAAATAAAACAGCAATAATATCATGTAATATTGTGTACTTATCTATATGCTTAATTTCTTTTATAAAATCAGGTATTTCAAAAAATGTAGAGAAAAAAATATCTATCTCTATCCATAGTTTAGAATTTGGTGTTATGATATTATTATATTTAATATTATATTGAGGAAATAATTTCAGAAGGCAATTATATATCTCTTGTTCTCTAGAATTTTCAATATAAAAATATAGTGATATTGAATTATTGTTTAGTAATTGTTTTAATGTATTGTATGATACAAAATATATTCCGCTTCTATTTGAATTTTTTTCTAATCCGCTAAACAAAGCTCTACTATCAAACACTAATTTCATATTATACTCTCATAATATATTCTTTAATTTAGTTTATCTTTTAATTCAGAACCATAATATTTAAAAATATTACTTAATTGTATATCATTAAAATTCTCATATTTATTAATATCGTAAAGTTTTATATAATTATCATAATCTGTTTAATAATATTATTATTATTTTTGGAGCTATCCTAGATAACTAAAGAAACTCCTTTTTTGCTACATTATATATAATTTCCAACACTTTTTCAACTTTTGTATTATTAAATCTAAATTGATATTCTTTAATAAATAAGTGAAAATGTTCTTTTGGTATTC
>JAIIAN010000168.1 GCA_022717655.1 Bacillota bacterium
GGTCTTGGATTTGACTATAAATGGAACATGGGCTGGATGAATGATTTTATTGATTATATGAAAAAAGATCCGCTGTTTCGAGGCGGTGCACATGACGAAGTAACATTTAGTATGGTATATGCCTATAGTGAAAAATTTATGCTGAGCCTGTCTCATGATGAAGTGGTGCATGGAAAAGCTTCTCTTTTGATGAAGATGCCTGGAACAATGGAAGAGAAATTCGCTAATTTAAGAGCCGCTTATGGATTCATGATTGCACATCCTGGAAAGAAACTGTTGTTTATGGGACAGGAATTTGCACAGGAAAGAGAATGGTCAGAAGATAGAGGTCTTGACTGGGAACTGTTAGAGACACCGGAACATGCACAGTTTCAAGCTTATGTAAAGGCGCTGTGGAACTTTTACAAAGAAAATCCGGCGCTGTATGAGCTGGATGATGATCCAGATGGTTTTGAATGGATTAATCATATGGAATCCGAAAAGAATATGCTGACTTTAATCCGAAAATCAAAGAAAAAAGAAGAGACATTAGTGATTGTCTGCAACTTCTCAGCATTAAAATACGAAAAATATCAGATGGGTGTTCCTTATGCCGGCAAATACAAAGAAGTATTTAACAGTGATGAAAAACAATTTGGCGGTACTGGAGCAGGAAATCCAAGATTGAAATCATCGAAAAAATTCACTTACGATTACGGTTGCACCACTTGCAATTCAGATTTTTTCGTTTAAAGAAGCGGAAGAAGAGAAAAAAGCACCGAAGAAAACAGTTCGGAAAGCACTTGAAAAGAAAATAGAAAAAGAACGGGAAAAGGAATTAAAACAGCAGGAAATTAAGCTTCCGAAAGAAGAAGCAAAATCAAAGCCGGAAAAACCGGAAGCAAAGCCGAAACCGGAGAAGCTTGAGGCAAAACCAGAGCCGCAAAAACTGGAAGCAAAGCCGGAACCGAAAAAACTGGAGAGAAAACCCAAAAAGAGGGGAAGAACAAGAAGGAAAAAATAAGGAAATAAAGTATGAAATTGGATTTATATTTAGCCCAGACAACAGAGTTGCAAAAAATAGCGAGCCGTCTGTTAGAGGGACTTCCTACCATTGAAAAATGGGTCTTTCGGGTTTTACTTTCCGTGATTGCATATTTTGTGGTCGGAAAGTTAATTAAGAAAGTCTGTAATTTTCTGAAGACGGCATTACAAACAGCAGGAGTAGAAGTTGGGGCAACCCAGTTTATCTCTTCATTTGCAAAAGCTACAATGTATGTGGTACTTTTGATGATAATTGGAGTACAGCTTGGAATTAAGGAATCATCGCTTGTTGCAGTATTGGCATCTGCCGGTGCAGCTCTGGTACTGGCACTGCAGGGTGGTCTTTCCAATCTTGCCGGAGGTGTTATCATCCTTGTACTTCAGCCATTTACGGTTGGGGATTATATTATCGAGAGTACAAATAAACAAGAAGGAACAGTTGTAAAAATTGATTTATTCTATACAACTTTGACCAGTGTGGATAATAAAAGAATTATTGTTCCAAATGGTACGCTGACAGGTGCAAGCATTGTAAATGTGACGGCACAGGATAGACGAAATCTTGAGATTAAGATTATGATTTCTTATCAGGCGGATTTAATTAAAGCAAAGTCAATTTTAGAAGAACTGTTGAAGAAAGACCCGACAACAATGTCTGATAAAGAAATGAAAGTATTCGTAGATGAACTGGCAGATGACGGTGTGATTATCGGATTTCGTGTATGGGTAAAAACAGAAGATTACTGGCCTACCAAATGGCGCTTAAATGAAGCAATCAAACTTGCATTTGATGAAGAAGGAATTGAAATTCCATATCCACAGTTAGATGTGCATATTAAGTGACAGGATACAATTTGGTTCTAAATTCTAGTAGAAAATTGAGTTTCGCCATTTTGGAAAGTCTGTTGGGCATAAGAAAACAAAACATGCAGAAAGGAGCAGTCTTATGAGAAAGTTCAGATTACTGCCGGTGATTGCGGTCAGTACAGCATTGATGATGGGAATCACAGGCTGTGAAAGTACCACACAAAAACCAGCAAAAGAAGAGACAAAAAAAGAAGAAACAAAACAGGAAGAAGCAAAAGAGCCGGAAACATCCAAAGACACTGATTCAGAATCAGCAGAAACAACAGAAGAAAAAGATGCAACAGATGCAACAGAAACAACAGAAGAAAAAGATGTAGAAGATTCTGAAGCAGAGAAAAAAGAAGATACCGCAGAGAAAGCAGAAGATACGACAAAAGAAACGGAATCAGAAGAATCGCAGGAAGAACAGCTGACCTTATATCTTCCAAATGAAAATGCGGATGGCTGGAATGTGACAAAAAGTCAGATGGAACAGATTACACCAGACATCATTATTGGACAGCTTGTAGGAGCAGGTGCGATTCCGGACAGCGTGACAGTAGTAAGTTTTGGAGAAGACCAGGGAGAAAAAGGTCTGATTTTGAAACTGGATTTATCTTCTAATTTCGCAGAAGGACTTCTTAATATGGGAACGGCCGGCGAATATCTTACAATGGGATCTGTGGTAAATAGTTTTCTTGATACTTATCAGGCAGATGGAATTGAGATAACAGCAGGCGGAGCTGTGATTGAAACAGGTCATACGTCATTTGAGGGTGTGTTAAATCATTTCGATTCGAATGAAAGTCAATAATGCATAAGTAAAACAGAGTGAGAACTGTTTTGAAATTTAAAATGATTTTTTGGGACATGGTATTTTGGATGCCATGTCCTCTTTTGTTTATAGACAATTTATAATTTTTAATTGACAATACATATTATTTTGGGAATTTTCGTGGTATCATTAAACACAAGAAAAGATGAAGAGGATATGGAGTTGATGAGAGCATGAAAACACAGGTACTGTATATGAGCAGAACTGGAAATACCGAAAAGATTGCACAGGCGATTTTTTCAGCAATTCCAGGAAAAAACAAAGATATTGCAAGGTTTGCAGGACAAACCGATTATGATATGGGAGATATTTATTTTATTGGATTTTGGACAGACAGAGGAAGTGCAAGTGTAGAAGTTTTGGATTACCTTGGTTCTTTACAGGGGAAAAAAATTGCCCTTTTTGGAACTTGTGGAATGGGAGAAAGCATTGAATATTATAGAAAGATAGAAGAACGTATCAAAGTATTTATTGAAGATGGAAATCAGTATCTGGGTTGTTTTTTATGTCAGGGAAAGATGCCGATGCAGGTGCGGGAGAAATATCTGAAAATGAGACGTCCGGGAAATGAAGAACAGGTTCAGAAAATGCTGCAAAATTTTGATAAGGCGCTGCTTCATCCCGATTGGAAAGATATGGAAAATGCCCAGAAATTTGTGCATAGAATATACAGTAGATTATAGAACAGGATGTGAGAAGAAATGAAAGAAAAAATTGGAAGATTCATGGCGGGAAGATATGGAAATGACAAATTAAATCAGTTTATGATGGCAGTATTTTTAGGATGCGCAGTATTAAATCTGTTTGTTCGGAATGCTTATGCTTCGACGGTTTTAAGTTCATGGGAATGTTTGTTGATTGTATTGGTCTATATCCGGATGTTTTCAAGAAATATTTCAAAACGTTATGCAGAAAATCAGAAGTATCTGGCGCTGGAAAACCGTCTGCGCCGTTTCTTTGGACAGAAAAGATATCTGATGCAGCAGAGAAAAGAATATCATATCTATAAATGTCCAGGCTGTAAACAGAAAATCAGAATCCCAAGAGGAAAAGGAAAAATCAGTATCCGCTGTCCGAAATGTGGAGAAGAATTTATCAAAAATAGTTAAAAAATAACTTGATTTTTTGTAGAAAATCTAGTACAATCATCTTTGCAGTGATAAGCTGAAATAGCTCAGTTGGTAGAGCACTTCACTCGTAATGAAGGGGTCGTGGGTTCGAGTCCCATTTTCAGCTTTTCCAAATTCAAGCTATCTGTCGTTTGGCAGGTAGCTTTTTTAATTTACAGGAAATTACTTTCCTGTAAATTAAAAAACGCTCCGCGAGGATGCGCACTGCGGCGTACAAGGAAGATGTCGCAAGCGACCGCCGCAGGCGCAAGAATGTGCCTTGGCACATTCTTTATTCTTTTCCTGAATAAAACATAAGTGAATTGGAAAGAGTATTTATGTACTATCGGAGAAAGGAAAAGAAAAATGAGAATGTTAATGATTGCAATTGCAGGAGTAATCTGTTTTAGCGTATCTGGATGTGGAACAAAAGATACAGCACAAGATAGAGAATTGGTAAAAATCAGAACAATAGAGAAAGGGGACAAAATACAGGATGGAAAATTATGCTTTTTCTCCTTGGAAAGAGGGGAGAACACAGGAAGAGAAACAATATCTGCTTCAGGCAGAGGAGCTGGAGATTGAAGATGGGGTAGAAGCAATTGGAAATTATACATTTTATGGATGCAGAAATCTAAAAAGCTTAAAGTTTACCGATTCCTTAAAACAGATTGGCGGTGGTTCATTTACAGGGTGTTCGGCACTTAGAAAACTTTATGTAAAAATGAGTAAGAACATGCCAAGCTGTATCAAAGACGTTGTCGCAGAAACTTTTCATGAGGTCTATGTGACAATTGAATTTCGGGAGACAGGAGAGTTTGCAAAATTAATTTTTCCGGAGTATTATGAAGAGGGTGTGGAAAACACACCGGCAAGAATTTTAGAGACACATTTTCATGGCTGTGGCTATCGTTACCGTCAGTGTTTTACGGATAAAAAGATTGACTATCATCAATATGATTCTCTTTTTAAAGTGGCAAAAGTTTATGAAAAGCAGGAAATTTTGATTCCGATGGCAATGGGACGATTAATGTATCCTTATGAACTGGCAGAAGAACAGGAAGCCGATTACCGGCAGTACATAACCGAAAAGATAGAAGATGCCGGAGCGTATTATTTAAATCGAGAGGACTGGCATGAGGGACTGGTCTATCTGATAAGAAAGGGAGTTCAAAAAAGAGAAGAGGCAGAGCAGTTAATCAGCCTTGCATCGAAGGCGGAACATACGGAAGCAGTCAGCTTTTTGATGGAAGAAAAAAAGAAACGTTTTAAACAAGTGAAAAAGACATTTGAATTTTAAAAGAAGAGTGATGGAACAGACATGGCAGAAAAAATAGAAAAGAGAATCGAAGAAGTGTGCGAGCGCATACTTTTTTCGGCGAGAAGTGAATTGTATCTGCATCTGCGTTTTCTGGATGTGGCACTATCGATGTTTTCTTATGCATTAGAACCAAATTTGGAAACTATTGGAAGTGATGGCAGAGTCCTTTATTACAATCCGGCTTACTTGGGCGGGATTTACCGGCAGGGAAGAAGGATGGTGAATCGTGCGTATTTGCATATTGTGTTTCACTGTATTTTTGCGCATCCGTGGAAAGATACCAGAATCCGCAAAAAAAGAGCAGGTTATGAACTTGGAATCACAAGGGAATCTGGACAAGAAGATTTAATCGATTTATTGTGGGATATTTCCTGTGACATTGCGGTGGAACGGATGATTGATGAATTATATTTAAACTGTGTCCGAAAACCGCTGTCTCCGTTTCGCAAAGAAATTTATGAGTGGCTCAAAAAAGAAAAGAGTGTCTTAAATGCGGAAAGTATTTTTTCGGCACTGGTACATAGAAAAACGGATGAGACATTTGCAAGGCGCTTAAAACAGGAATTTGAAGTCGATGAGCATCGCATCTGGAGAGAAAGAAATCGTCAGAATCCGAGGCAGAATCCAAAGGAGGACTGGGATGATATCCGTGAAAAGATGCAGACGGAGATGGAGAGTTTTGGAGATGAGAAAGATAACGGCGCAGGACAGAGCATGCTTGAAAAAATTAAGGCAGAAAACAGGGAAAGACATAATTATCGGCAGTTTTTAAAGAAATTTGCAGTATTAAAAGAAGAACAACAGATAGATGCTGACGCATTTGATTATGGCTTTTATGTTTATGGATTGTCGTTATATGGAAATATGCCGCTCATTGAACCGCTTGAGACAAAAGAAGTCAAAAAAGTAGAAGAATTTATTATTGCGATTGATACGTCGATGTCGTGTTCAGGAGAGCTGGTCAAGCGTTTTTTAGAGGAAACCTGGTCCATTTTAAGAGAGACCGACAGTTTCTTTCATACCGTAAATATTCATATTATTCAGTGTGACGAAGCAGTTAGAAAAGACGATAAGATTACTTCAAAAGAAGAATTAGAAGAATATATGAAGGACCTTGAAATAGAGGGAAAGGGCGGAACGGATTTTGTTCCGGTGTTTACTTATGTACAGGAACTGCTTCAAAGAAAAGAGTTTTCCAATCTTCGGGGATTGTTGTATTTTACAGATGGAAAAGGACGGTTTCCAAAGAAAATGCCACCTTATCAGACGGCATTTGTGCTGGTACAAAAAGAGTTTGAAGAAATTCAAGCAAATTTTAATGGAAAAGCTGAATATGAAAATGGAGAAATTATATTAGCATCTAATACATCAATTAAACATAATTTAATAAAAGGCAATATTTTAGCAGCGTTAATTATGTATTTAAAAGGTAGCAAGTGTAGAGCATATGATGAACAAATAGAAGTTATATTCAAA
>JAIIAN010000713.1 GCA_022717655.1 Bacillota bacterium
TTACTGCTGTGCCTGGCCATTGCCATTCTGGCTGCCGTTATTCTGGCTGTTGCCAGTCTGGGCGTCCTGTCCAAGAGTTGCCTTGGTTCCCAGGGTGATGGTGACGGTTCTGTCCACATATTCACCATTTTCCAGACTCTTCACGCCTAACTCTACGGTCTCGCCTGCTTTGTAGTATTTTAACAGATCCTGCAGAGCTGCCATACTCTTAACGCTCTGGCCATCGAATTTCACGATGATATCTCTCTTTCTCAGATCAGAGTTTGCTGCTGCGCCGCCATCAATGATGCCGTATACGAAGACGCCTGCTGGCATATCCTGCTGTTTTACCATGCTGTCGTCTACAGTCAGACCCTGGATACCTAAGTAACCTTCCTCACCTTCTGCAACGGTCTGGCTCTTGGTTCTCTGAGTCATCAGGGTACTTAAGATTTCCTGTGCTTTGGAGATCGGGATTGCATAACCGATACCCTCTACATCCGTGGATGAATACTTCGCTGCATTGATACCAATGACCTCACCTTTCATGTTCAGAAGAGCGCCGCCGCTGTTGCCAGGGTTGATGGCTGCATCAGTCTGAAGAAGGTTTCTGGTAACGGTGTTGTCCACCTGGACTTCACGGTTCAGTGCGCTGACATAACCAACGGTGACAGACTGGCCATATCCAAGGGCGTTACCAATGGCAACGACACCCTGACCAACTTCCAGAGCATCAGAATCACCTAATTTTGCAACGGAGATCTGACTTAACGTATCCTCTGGAATATCTTTTAATGCAACTGCGATCACTGCCAGATCGGAATCTGCATCGGTACCTTTGATGGATGCGTTCACGGATGTATCATCAATAAATACCACGGACAGATTCTCGGAATCTTCTACTACATGGTTGTTCGTAGCAATCAGAAGTTCTTCCTCATTCTGGCCAATGATAATACCAGAACCGCTGCTTGGTACTTCATAAGTCTGGCTCATGCCCCACCAGTTATTGCTCTGATATAACATGGTGTTG
>JAIIAN010000714.1 GCA_022717655.1 Bacillota bacterium
TGATTGTAATGTCTGCAATCTCTCTTGCGATTTCTGCACCATCACTGATTGCAATTCCAACATCTGCTGCGGAAAGTGCCGGTGAATCATTGATTCCATCACCAATCATAATGACTTTTCTGCCATTTGCTTTTTCATTTTCTATAAATTTTGCTTTATCTTCCGGAAGCACCTCTGAGAAGTACTGGTCTACTCCAACTCTTTTTGCAATTGCTGATGCAGTTCTCTCACTGTCTCCGGTCATCATTACGATATTGGAAATTCCTGCTTTTCTGAGGGAATTAATTACTGCCTCAGCTTCCTCACGAAGCGGGTCTTCGATACAGATAACCGCTGCCAGTTCATTTTCAATTGCAAGATATAAATGAGAATATTCTTCTGGAAGTGCTGCAAATTCTGCTTCTTTTCCAGCCGGAACAACACATTTTTCATCTTCAAATACAAAATGATGACTTCCGATAATGACTTTCTTGCCCTCAATCGTACTTGAGATACCATGTGCTACCATATATTCTACTTTAGAATGCATCTCTTCATGTTCAAGATGTAATTTCTTTGCTTCATTTACAACTGCTTTTGCCATAGAATGAGGGAAATGTTCCTCTAAGCAGGCTGCAACTCTTAATAATTCATTTGGATTTTCTCCATTAAAGGAAACCACATCTACTACAGTCGGTTTTGCCTTTGTAAGAGTACCTGTCTTATCAAATACAATCGTATCTGCCTCTGCAACTGCCTCTAAGTATTTTCCACCTTTTACTGTGATATCATAAAGACTTGCTTCACGAATTGCAGAAAGTACGGAAACCGGCATTGCAAGTTTGAGTGCACAGGAGAAATCAACCATCAGAATCGACAGTGCCTTCGTGGTATTTCTGGTGATGAGCCAGGTAAGACCCGTGCCGAGCAGGGAGGATTTTAATTTTTCTGATTCCTCGATCATGGTAACGATCTTGTCGAACTTGCTGGAACCACCGGTTTCTTTGACGCGGATGGTGATCTCACCTTCCT
>JAIIAN010000715.1 GCA_022717655.1 Bacillota bacterium
CGGTAGAGTTGTCCACGGGCACGAAATGGGTGCCGTTGACAGCCTTGCCGTTTACCAGCACCTCCTTCAGGCGGTAGCCCTCGGCAGGATAAGCCACAACCCATGCAGGCACGCCGCTCTCGGCTGTGGTTGTCAGGTCAGCATGCTTTGTGTAATAGGCGCCTGTCCACTGTGTGAGGTTAAACTCGCCGTTCTCTGTGGCATAGCGTGTGAGCGAATAGGTCTCGTCGGTAGAATATTCGCCGCTGAAATTGTCTTTCTTGCCGGTGTTTGTGGCGTCGACGGTGAGGTTGACGTTCTTCTTGGTGGCAGAGCCGTCGCCTGTGACGTCGACCTTCCAAAGATAATCAGAGCTTGTTATGTCGTCAGTGTTGCACTGCTCGGCTCCGGGACAGCCTTCGATGAAGAGCGTTGTTGACCACGACTGTCTTGAACGTGCAGGCATGGTCAGGAACATCATGTTCAGCGACTGTGCCGTCATGTTTTTGTTGTTGCGCACGTCGATCTTGTTGACGTTACCATAGGAGTTCAGTCCACGGAAATCGAACGCGGCACACTGGGTGTCGGTGGCTGTAAAATCTCTCAGACCATAGGCGTTTGACAGGTCAATATAGCTTATGGGGTTGTTGCTGATGTCGAGATTGCGCATGTTGCTCAGCGGCGTGATGTCGAGCGTTGTGAGCTGGTTGCCGGCACAGTAGAGGCTCGAAAGCTGCTTGTTGGCTGTCACGTTGAGCTGTGGCAGCTCGTTGTTGGAGCAGTTGAGCGATATGAGGTTCTCGAGCGTGCCCACGGTGAGACGCGAGAGGTGGTTGTCGCTCACTTTTACGTTCTCAAGAGCAGGATAAACGGAGAGGTTGATCGCGTAGATGTCGTTGTTCGACAGGTCAAGGTTGGTGAGCTTGGGGTAGGTGCCTTCCTCGAAGCCCATGATGTTGGCATCCTGCCTGATAGAGTTGCCGCTAAGCTCCAGAACGTGCAGAGAGGGCAGGGAGATAGCGTAGAAATG
>JAIIAN010000716.1 GCA_022717655.1 Bacillota bacterium
GGGATGTGGTAAAGTACACCAAGCTCTTTTGCAGCTCCAGAATCTCGATAAGTTCCTGGTTTCGCGGGGATTTGTAAAGCTCTTTTTCTACGATATCGCTCTTCTTGTCGATGATGCGCAGATACTGCAGATAAAGGGATGCATTCTTGTAAAGGATCTGAAGGATGAACCGGGTCTTCATATACGTATGGAAATCCTTCACTCTTCCGTCCATAAATGCCGCCAGAATCGGGGTCTCTTCCAGACATACGGTGATGATGGCCTCCTCCGTGGTGATGATTCCAAGAGGAATGGTCACATACCAGTCCTTTCCACTGCGCTCCTCGATCGAAGGGATATCCACCAGAATCAGGGTGTAATCATCTTCCACCTCGATACGGGACCGTTCTTCCTCATCCAGAGGTGCCCGAACATGATCAGGATCAATTCCGTAGGTCTCAGAAATTTCCAGAATTTCTGTGGCAGTTGGATTGGTTAACGCAATCCACGCACCGCTTTGCATCTCATCTTTTTGATGGATCGCCCCATCCTCTGTCATAAAAATCTGAATCATTATCCCTCACCTCTTATCTGCCTATTTCCCACAAGCATGAATCTTTGACGCTACCATTATAGATTCTGGGCTGTTGTTTGTCAAACAAATCAGCACATTCACAAATATTTTACAATCCGTTCATGTTTTTTTAACACCCTCTTCTAATTGTATTCTTCCCGTTTTTGTGTTAAACTTTGTTAGTTACGATAGGATAATTTGCCTATGCGTATCGTTTTTTGCAAAGGAGGCAGGGGAAATCCCCGCATATATGAGTAAACAATATTCACTGGGAATCGACATCGGTTCCACAACCGTTAAAATTGCTGTTCTTGGAAAAAATAACGAGCTGCTGTTTGCAGACTATGAAAGACATTTTGCCAATATCCGTGAAACCTTAACGGATTTATTAAAAAAGGCATTTGATAAGCTTGGAAATTTAAAGTTGGCACCGATGATTACCGGTTCCGGCGGACT
>JAIIAN010000717.1 GCA_022717655.1 Bacillota bacterium
CTCACATCCAACGGTTACAACAAAGTGTTTGTCAATGCGGTTTCTATTTAATGCAACCGGAGCTTCTTCCTCTACTGTTTCTGTTGTCTCTTCTACGATAAAGATGTCACGTCCAAACTCTGCACCATATTTCTTCTTAGAATAACCATAGAAGAATACACCTAATAAAATCCATGCACCGACTACAATCCATTCCTGCCATACCAAAGCTGCTGAAAAAGATGCCGGAACAATGTATAACAAAGTCATAAATCCTGCCATGATGACTGCCATAACACCGACAAATCCTCCGGCTTTTACTTTATACGGACGTTCCATTTCTGGTTTTTTCTTACGAAGAATACAAAATGAAGAAACATTGCCTCTGCTGTCTGCTTTACGTTACAATTATGATTTAAATAACACTCTAACGTCTCACAAAGACTTCCTCCATTTAAACTATCTGCCTGAATCAGCTTTCCTATCTGTGTCTCTACAAACTCATCCAGATACCGCCCATCTGATATCTGTGAAATAAAGGTATAAATTCCCTGGTCTTTGTAAAAGAACACGGAATCTTCTGCTCCGCATCCTTCTGCAATTTTAAGTGCTCCTGCTGCCTGCTTTCGACTCAGCTTTTCTTTATCGTCTGTTACACTTCGGTTGGTCAAAACAACAAACTCTCCACCATGAATATAATCTTCCATACAATATTCACTCTGCACTCACTGGAGACAGTCTGCAAAATAAATCCATCGAATCGAACGAGTTAAGCCCCGCTCCCCTGCTCTTAATAATAATACCTCTTTTAACTGTGGCAAATTCATCATCTCTTTGCAGTTCATACTTAAAAAATCCTCTCAAAACTTATAGTCCTCTATTTCCTAGAGTATATCACAAAAAAGGATTGCATAAACCGATTCACCTGTGCTATAATAACACAACATTTAGGAACTAATTAACTAACCAGCAAAGCGGTTACAATCATCCGCTTAACTCATAAAAATAGAAAAATAAGGGTGTGCCTGAA
>JAIIAN010000718.1 GCA_022717655.1 Bacillota bacterium
GGAAATATCAGTCAGTTAAAGGATATCCTGTCTTATCTGGATACCACAGAAGAAGAGCGTGATTATTCCGTGATCGGTTCCTTCACGCCAGATGATTCCGTAGGCAAATGCGTGTATTGCCGTCACTGCCATCCGTGTCCAGCTGGACTGGATATTGCCCTGATCAACAAATACTACGATCTTTCCAGACAGGGTGATGTGTTGGCAAAAGAGCATTACCTGACACTTGGTAAAACCGCAGCAGATTGTATCGGATGCGGTCATTGCAATAAGAGATGCCCATTTAAAGTTCATCAGCAGGAGCGGATGGCAGAGATAAAAGAATATTTTCACAGATAGATAAAGGCTTAGGCAGAGTGTATTGGAGATAGGGACACTCTGCCTTTTTTAGTTTTTGGTGGGAAAACTTCGTAAAATGATAGCTTTTAAAGAAATATGTGATAAACTGATGGGGAGATTTCCACAGACGTGAATGCAATAAATGAGAAAGAAGGAACCTTTCATATGACAGTAGAAGAAATAGTAAAGACAAGAAGAAGTATCCGGAAATATAAGGATACTCCAGTTCCGAAAGAACTGATTGAACAGGTTTTAAAGGCGGGTATGGCGGCACCATCTTCGAAGAACCGTCAGCCGTGGAAGTTCCTTGTGGTTTCTGGCCAGGCAAAGGACGATGCTTTAAGGACCATGGAAGAGGGATTAAAGCGGGCCATGGAAACGTATGTGAAAAAAACTGCTGTCATTGAACATGTGTTTGAGTTGATATAGCAGGTTGTAAATAGAGGGGAACATCGATGGATGGACTGATATTAGGATTGGATTTGTGTGATGGATACACACAACTGAGCTGTTGGGGGCGGGAAGAAAACTGGACCCTTCCAACGGCGGTCTGCAGACAGAAGGATGGCGGCTGGCTGATCGGGGAAACGGCCTATGCCACAGCTCTGGCTGGAGAGGGATCCGTGACGGATAAATTGATCCGCCTGGTATTGCAGGACGGGTCTGACAC
>JAIIAN010000719.1 GCA_022717655.1 Bacillota bacterium
TCCCGGGAATTTGATGCATCCGGCATATTACTTACAATTTGCCGATAAGAACAAGTCGAGAATTTCTTATGCAGCCAGCATGGGACGACTTCCTGAGACAGTAACAGAAAAGAAGGAGTTCTCAAATAATATCCGCAATATTTCTTATATAAGTGTTCGAGAGAGAAGTACCGCAGACTATTTGAAAAAGACAGAAGATATAGATGCAAGAGTGGTGCTTGATCCGACGCTTCTTCTCGATGCAGAGGAATGGACGACACTGGAAAAAGTGGAGGTGGTTCCAAAGGATCCTTATGTGTTTTGCTATTTTCTGGGGGAAAATGAAAAATCTCGTGAAAATGCAGTAGAGTTTTGTAAAAAAAGAAATTTGCAAATGATTTATCTGCCGTACATTATGGGATACGCAAGAAAGGCAGATATTGCTCTTAACCAATATGGCAACGGTATTTATAACTATGGACCGGAAGATGTAGTGGCACTGATCCATCATGCCGAATATGTTTTCACGGATTCGTTTCATGCGGTCGTCTTCTCAACAATTTATAATAAGAAATTTTTTGCCTTTGACAGAGACGAGCGGAATAGCACTTATTCTATAAATGCAAGAATAAATGATTTTTTAAAGGAATATGAATTGCAAGACCACTATGTAGGAAACGGAACAGTTCCGTCAGAAGAAGAGGATAATGCTCTTGAACTTCGGAGCGCAGTTCAAGAGAAGCTGGAAAAGAGCAGATTGGAATCTTACGCATTTTTGAGAAGGACTTTGTTGTAAATGAAGGAAGAAAAACAACTGCGGAGTAGAACCGCTTATGCAATGCAGAACTTTGCTTGGTCAATGATGGGCACGCTAGTAAAAGCACTACTAGCTTTTGCATCGCAAACCGTTTTTATTTATACATTAGGTAGTGTATACCTTGGTGTGAATGGACTCTTTACCAATATCCTTGGAATGCTGTCTTTGGCTGAATTGGGCATTGGTGGAGCAATCAGCTTTAGTTTATACAA
>JAIIAN010000720.1 GCA_022717655.1 Bacillota bacterium
AATAGCTATGATAACTATTAAACAATCGCAAAAAAGAAATAATAGCAACACGTAGGCAGTGAAAAAAGAAAGTAAATGTAAGGAAAGAATGAGTAGAAAAGCACTGTTTTTTGATATTGATGGAACATTGATGAGCGAGGTGACGAGGGAGGTGCCGGAGAGCGCAAAAGAAGCACTCCGGCGCACCCGCGCATGCGGAAATCTGGTATTTGTCAATACCGGGCGCTCTTACAGCGAGCTTGGAAAGATCATGCAGATGGTCGAGCCGGACGGATGGCTGTGCGGATGCGGAACCTATATTGAGGTTGATGGGAAGCCTTTATATCACCGAGTCATGCCGGAGGAACAGCGCCGGATGATCTGTCAGGCGATTGAGGATGCCGATATGGACGGACTCATGGAGGGCAAGGAAGGCTGTTATGTGCCGAGTCCGGACTCTCGTTTTGCGGAGGGACGACGGATTCGCGAGAGTATTCACTTTGCACTTCGCTCGATGAACTGGGGTGAGTCCTGCGGGAATGTGGAGAAATTCTGTGTGCTTGCGGATGAGAAGAGTGATCGGGCAGGATTTTTCCGAAAACTCGGTCTGGACATCGATGTGATTGATCGCGGAAATGGATTTTATGAGTGTGTGCCGGCAGGTCACTCCAAGGCCAATGCGATTGACCGGATTCTCGAAGCCTATGGTCTGACGCTTGAGGACGCCTATGTGTTTGGAGACAGCACGAATGATCTTTCGATGTTTGAGCATGTTCCAAATGCGATCATGATGGGCAAGCATAGTCCACAGCTTGAGCCGTATGCGAGCTTCTGCACGAAGACGGTTGAGCAGGACGGAATCTGGTATGCGATGGAGTATCTTGGACTGTTGGAGTAAATCGCACAGAAGAAAAATCGAAAAACGATAAAGTAAAAAACGAGAAACGAGAACGCTACTGTTGTCCGTCAGCCCGGGGGAACCGGCAGTGCAGACTGGAGTAGCGTTTTTCGTTTTTACAGAGAAAAAC
>JAIIAN010000721.1 GCA_022717655.1 Bacillota bacterium
CATTAGAAAAACTTGCCAGAGGTCTAAAATGCCACATTACAGACCTATTTGAATCACCTGTTAAGTAACAGATGAAAAAGTGTCCGGTTTACCGGACGATTCTCCGTTTTCTGTAATTTTCTTCCAGAAGCTGTCGTTTAATTAATGTAACGATAGATAAAAGCAACCGAAATAGAACAAATGTTCGTAAAATCCTTTATTTTTGTTCTCAAAAGTAGTAACATAATGAAAGGAATTTCGTTTCGGGTTGTGCAGAAACGGAGGTACATAGGTATGGATTACAAAAAACTGATTGTGGAACTGTTAGATAAGGCAGATGAGCGAAAACTGCGCTTGATTTACTTTTATGTAAAAGCGTTGTTACATCTGTAATATCGAAGCAATTCCAGGGCGGAGGGCTGATACTATCAGTCCTCTTTTTTCAGTAGTGTAACCATTTTCTCCAGGACGTCCCAGTCGGACTCGTCCAGAGCTGACAGCATTGAAATAAATTTCCTTTTGAATGAAGTAGATTTATTTGCAAGAATTTTGACAATAAATGAGGTTAATTGTTCATCATCTGTTTGAGGAGTGAACATTTCGCCAGTTCCAGTTCGTAGCCAACTCTTGTTGACATTAAACTCTCGACAGATGAGAGATATGACAGCATCACTAAGATTACTTTTTCCAACTTCATACGAACCTATATTACCTCGTGCTATTCCGAGTTTGTCAGCAAATTCCTGCTGCGTCATATCTAATTCTTTTCTTAGTATTCTTAGACGTTCACTCATGCTTGAGTTGTCAAAAGGCTCAGAAAAAGAAAACATTTCACCCTCGCCGGTGCGGAGCCAAGTTTCGTTAATGTTGAATTTTAAACGAAGTATTTCAATTATTCTATCAGATACGCTTTTTCTTTTATTTTCAATATCAGACACATGACCTTGAGTTGTTTTGATTTCTTTGGCAAAATCACATTGTTTCATATTTAAACTTATTCTAATTTTTAAGAAACGTTCGCATATATC
>JAIIAN010000722.1 GCA_022717655.1 Bacillota bacterium
AGGTTGGCGATCCGGTGCTGTTCAATGAGACCCGACGGTTCCCGTCTCTGTACAACAACCTGAAAGGCCGCATCGCTGCAATCCAGAAAGATGCTGACCGGATTCTCTTTACAATGGACGTAGAGCGCTTTCTGACCGAAAACGACTGCCGGAATGAAGAAATCGAGTTTGTTCAAAGCACTCCAACAGGCACACGGATACGTTTTTCTGTTTATGCCTACGAGGATAGCAAAACGGAGGACAACGAAGAACTGCGCAAAAAGACGGTGGTACCGTTTCAGCTTGCCTATGCCATTTCTATCCACAAGGCGCAAGGTTTGGAATATGATGCTGTAAAGATAATTATTCCTAGCAGCAATGCAGAAAAAATAACGCACGGGATTTTTTATACAGCAATTACCCGTGCAAAGAAGATTTTGAAATTATATTGGAGTTCAGAAACGATGCAAGCGGTCATAGCAGGCTTTTCAGAACAGCGAGCAACGCCAAGAAGTCTTGAATATATCAAGCAGGAACTGGGAGTCTAGTAATTTCAAACGTAAAGGTACTGTCTGGGTAAAGATTCTGTACATATTTACCCAGACAGTTTCCACTATACCACCATAAAGAAAGCTGGATTTCTCCAGCCTTCAAAACATATGTATCAACGGTTACTGCTCAAAATCTTCTCAAGCCCATCTGCAAACTTGACATCTTGCTCTTTCGTTCGCTTTGCACTCCCTTTGGGATGCTTCCCGGCACGAAGGAGTTTTTTGTTTTCGTATCGCCGCAGCATGAGCGCGTCAATGTTGTCGACTGTGTATTCCAGACCATTCTGATTCAGCACCCGGGCGCACTTGGCAAGGCACATACTCGCCAGTCCGTAGTCCTGCGTCACAACCACATCCCCCGGCTTTACCCGGTTGACGAGAGCAAAATCTACGCTGTCTGCCCCTTTATCGAACACCAATGTCTGCGCACCTTCCCGTTCGATCTGGTGAGAGGTGTCGCACAGGATGATGACAGG
>JAIIAN010000723.1 GCA_022717655.1 Bacillota bacterium
GCATTCCTTACATACACGCAGAAAGCCCACAAACCTGATGAAATAGTCGCGAGGAATTTATAAAAATGGATGAAAAAGATTACGAACTGCTATTAGACTTAAACGAGACCAAAAACATCACCAAAACCGCCAGCCGTCTCTACATGACCCAGCCAGCCATCACCAAGCGCATCCAGAAAATGGAGGAAGAGTTAAGCTGCCAGTTATTTCTGCGCTCAAAAAAGGGAGTGATTCTGACTCCTTCTGGAGAAAGTATCATTCCCTATGCCAACGATATTTTATTAAAGAGCAGGCTTCTGAAGGAACAGGTCCTGGCCAGCCAGAATAAAGTCTGCGGAACCCTGCGGCTTGGTTCCTCCTTAAACTTCTCCCATTACCGGCTCCCTGCAATCCTAAAGCGCTACACCTCCAACTACCCAGACGTGGACGTGCAGATCACCACCGGCCAGAGTAAACAGCTCTTCCAGATGTTAAACCGGGACGATATCTCCATCGCCATCCTGCGGGGCCATTACCCCTGGGAGGAGGCCAGCCTTCTGATCTCCACAGAGCCCATGTGTTTTGTATGCAGTATGGAAAACAAAGACCGGCCACTGACCGATTACTCCTACATTGGAAGACACACCGATTCCAACTTAACCAGCCGGATCCAGGCCTGGATGTCCGAGCACCACTTAAACCAGATCCGCCCCAGTCTCTGGATCGACAACATCGATACCTGCAAGGAAATGGTCCGCTACGGTCTTGGCTGGTGCATCCTGCCGCGGATCTGCCTGGAGGATTTTGACGGGTATATCGAGGATCTGTATATGGATGATGGAACCCCATTTGTCCGCAGCACTCATGTCCTTTACCGGGAAGATTATGGAAAGCTGCCACAGGTGCAGTTATTTCTGGAAGCCTTAACGGTATAAAACAAGAACGCCCCGGTCAACCAGCCTGGGCGTTCTCGTTTTAAAGAAGTTTTTAAGAAGTAACAACCATTTATTTTAATTTATTAATGGT
>JAIIAN010000724.1 GCA_022717655.1 Bacillota bacterium
GTACACAGTTTAGATATCAATGTTTATGTTGTGGAGAAGAAGTATTCCTTGCTGCGGCTGAAAGTAGCGAGAAATCGCCTCACTTTCGTCATAGAAGAGGAAATAATGATATTGAATGTGAGCGTTATCTTGGACAGCCGGGTGCATTAGAACACTATGTATCTATAAGAAAACATACTATGGACAGTATTGGCTTTTGCTTCAATATAGACCACATGACTTTTGAGATTTCGCTGACGCTTTCAGATAAAGATATCAGCAACTATGCAGAAAATGGCGGGCAATTCTCTTTACATACAAAATATAATGCGCCGGCATTTTTTAGTATGCCGATTAACAGAGGTAACCTTATACCTGATACCGGAAATTATTACACAATTTCAGAATACTCCAACGATTATTACGTTTCATTTAATGCTGAAAGTACAAAAACATTATGTGAGAATGTACTGAAACGAAACAGTAAGTTGAATATTTACAGGATAAGTCAGTCCAGTAACCATTACAAACGAATCGTATCCGACATCTTGTATACAAATTATTGGTACTTAGCAATTTCTGAAAACGAGGATAACATTAAAGATTTAATTGCTCTGCAGAGCACAGAGATAGATGGTGAACCTTTTAAATTTTTCACACAAGGCAGACAATTTTTCGCTGTACGGTTTGTTATTTATTCTGCCGATTATTCTGCGAAAATCTTTTTTCAGAAACAAGAATTTCGGGTGGAGAAATCGGAGTCTATGGATATTCTATGGCCTCCTGTATATACGAGAGACGAGGATGTGATTATTAAATCAGATAATGTTTTTATATTACCAAGTTTTGAATTGATTCCTCACGGAAATATTGATGCCAACGGGATGGATGTTAAAAAAGTATGTCCTGATGTATATGAACTCACTTTTAATCAAAGAGTAACTATTTGCGAAAAGAATATTCAGTGTAGGATCGTGAAGGATGAGAAAACGATTTTGGATTCAACTTACGAAGAACCTGAGAT
>JAIIAN010000725.1 GCA_022717655.1 Bacillota bacterium
CGATAACCTGGTGCGGGAAAAGCGGGCGGAAACCCTTTCAACTAGGACAATAGCGCCGGCAACTACTCGTTCAGGATAGCACGCTGAGGGACCGGAGCAGTGGTGTTGGGATGCTGCTGGGAATTCGAACGGAGGATCTCCTGAGAAGATAATCCATAACCGTCTGCTGAAGGAAGTGCATAGGCATGCTCTGTTTACCTATTTCTACAACGATCAAGACAGCTACGATTCGCTGGCGAGTATCGATGCCCCGTACATTTTCTGGTTCCAATGCCAACTCGACTGCACCGATGACGGATATCGAAGGGCAGTAACTGTGGTACAGGTTCAAGTATTGGTAAACTTTTATCAGAACTTTCAGTTAGAACGATAATAAAAGTCGAGGTAATGTAATGAATGATAAAAAAATACAAATAGTTGATCTGCTGATTTCGCATAGTCAAATTTTGTTACGATCCAGAGACTATGATGAGAAACTGAGTCAGTGGGGGAGAGGAAATGTTTCGCAAAGTGCTGTACTTCACAAAGATTATGTTATATTCGATCCATTGCCAGAGGACGCGTTTGGAGCAGACGTCAATATCAAAATAGAGAATGATTTCATATTAGATGAAAATGCTCAGCGCTGTATTGTTGTACCATTTTTCATTACGGATAAACATAAGCTGCAAATCGCTTCTGCAACTGAGAAATTCGATTTAAATATTGATGTGAACGATAAAGTTTATTCACTCTTTTATGAGATTTGTGAAGGAGAAGAAATTTACTATAATTTCACTCTTGTACCGACAAAAGAAGCTATTGATGCTAGGTTTTTGCTAGATGACCCTTGGGGAGGAATAAAAGACCATCCTCTTAAAGAAGGGGTTTTTTAAATTTAATACTGATCGGGGAATTAATCTCGGAATAAAAAATCCACGCCAAAGCGTGGATTTTTTTCATTCAAAACAAATCAAACGTTAAACAAGAAGTTCATCACATCGCCATCTTTAACGATGTAAT
>JAIIAN010000726.1 GCA_022717655.1 Bacillota bacterium
ACTGTAAACGTACGTCTGTTTGCTTCATATGGTGTGTTCTGTTCTTCCGCTTATTATTCGCCAAAACAAAATATGATTATTCCTGGTATTGTCGTCTATAATTTCAATAACAAGAGTATCACGATTTCGTTTTCAGATGATGTCAATATTAGTGCCTGTGACGTTGCTCAGTATCTTTGGGGTCCGGAAGCTGGAGGTCACAAAGGAATTGCCGGATCGCCTCGAGGAATGGAAATGGAGTTTGAAGACGCTGTTCATGCTGCAGATTATATTGAAAGCTTATTCGGGGACATTCTGCAAAGCGACCACGAACTTTTCGACTCTGACTCGGTATCTCCTGAATTGGACCAGACTCCTTCATATAAATGTATCAGCAGTACACAAAACGAGGGATCATTATCAGAAGATAATCTGGAAGAGTTTGAAGAAGATTACGGAGAAGATTACGAAATTGGAGACGAACTGTAATCTTGGTTCACAAGTGGTAATTATATGTCCTATTTATCGTACAGTTTTCGAGACATACCTTTGTAACACAATATACGCCTCATACAGACATTTTTCATATTATATGACAACTCCTTCGAACAATACGTTTTAAATTGAAATATGACCGTATTAAGCGCGTCGTTTTTCGAATATGTTTTGTTTTTCCATTCGACGGACGCAAAAAAAAGAAAGAGACCATACATTTGGTCTCTCCTTTTGTTTGATATCGTATCTTCGGTTCAAACCGCGAAGCTTTATACTATTGAACGTTAGTAGTTCAATAGTCGTTTATTATAGAACGTTAGTAGTTCTATAATCTTGGTTTCGTGTGTACTTGATTTCATATAGAAGAAAGGTGAAAAGTTATTATGGAACAGATTCAGGAAAATGAGCAGTGGAAGTTAAATGGCAACTGTGAAAAATGTAGAAAGAACAATTATTGTTCAAAAACATGTACTCGTCACGATAGACGAATAAGAGCAGAATTTAAAGGCCTTGTTGCGGATACAATG
>JAIIAN010000727.1 GCA_022717655.1 Bacillota bacterium
GACTCCGAAGTTTGACGCAAGTACAGAAAGCTACACTGTTACAACAACCGCCGCAACAAATACAATCACTGCATTCCCGGAATCAGCAACCGCAGACATTGAGATCAAAGTAGGAGCAACACAGGTGACAAACGGCGGAAAAGCAACCTGGAACAGTGGATCCAATACAGTAACCGTTAAAGTAACAGATGGAGAGCAGACAAAGACCTATACTGTAACCGTCACAAAAGAATGATGAGGTGAAATGCTATGTCAGAAAATGAGCTTTCAACACTTCTCGAAGAGGTCAGAAATTACCTGGACATCACCTGGGACGATCCGAAAGGAGACGAAAAACTCATAGGGATGATAAAGCGCGGCATGGCATCATTATCCGGAGTGTTAGGAGAGTGTGATTTCCTGGGGGACACCCAGGAAAAAGCACTCCTTTTTCAGCTGGTAATGTATGAACGCTCTGGAGAACGGCAGCAGTTTTGGATAAATTATAAAAGTGAGATCATAAGCCTGCAGATAGCGAAAAAGGTGGATGAATATGCCGAGGATCAAAAACAAACAGTTTGAAACCTTTACAGACGGAGTGCTGAGTATCTGCAATGTAGAAGAAAGAACAATCACATACACAAAACTGAAAGGCATACGTTTCGGAAGCCGTACGATCGGAGAACGGCGTTATTTTGACGCGCAGACAGCAGGAAACAAGCTGTCAAAGCTCTTGAGCATTCCGGCAGAAGTTTTGAACCGGGAAAACATAGAAGTCCTGGACGTGGTTGTTATTGACTCTCAAAGTGGATGGCTCTGGGATCCTTTTGATTTCGAAAGAGATGAAATAAACGAACACAATCCGGCTCAATACAAAATCGTACAGATTCAGGAGAAATTTGATGCCACACCGCCTGCAGTATATTTGTCACTGGAAAAAATTGTGCAGCTTTACACAGACAGGAGACCGGATCGTGAGTAACAGCAT
Source organism: Bacillota bacterium (assembly GCA_022717655.1). Lineage (GTDB taxonomy): Bacteria > Bacillota > Clostridia > Lachnospirales > Lachnospiraceae > Blautia. The sequence goes on from JAIIAN010000727.1 coordinate 968, forward strand.
CAGAATTGATGATCTGGCAGCAGAGATCAATAG
>JAIIAN010000169.1 GCA_022717655.1 Bacillota bacterium
CATATGAATAACTATTGTGTGGAAACTTCCGAAAAGACAGGTGCAAGTTATGAGCCAATTGAAAAACCAGACCCAAAACCGGAAAATGAAGCTGAAATTTTAGGAACGTATCACTTAAATGGTGTACAGGCAACGTCTTATTGTCGAATCCGTTACACCAGTGGATGGGATATGAAGCGTACCGAACGTCAGAGATATATTATTTCTCTGATGGTAGAAAAGGCAAAAAAAGCAAGCCTTTCTACCTTAAATGATATTATGGATGAAGTGTTCCCGATGATTAAAACAAACTTTACAAAGACCGAGTTAATTCAGCTTGGAATGGGAATCCTTTCTTATCAGTTAGGAGATACACAGGGCTTTCCAAAGAGTAACATCATGGGAGAAGAAGTTAAAAATGCAATTGGACTGGACTGTGTTGTTCCGACAACATTGGAAGCAAATGTCAAACAGTTACATGCATTTTTATTTGACCAGGAAGATTATAAACCATCTGAGACAGTCTTAAAGAGAAGTGATTATATTGCAGCTCATACCGGATTTGGAAATGATTATGTTTCCGATGAATTAAAACAGTATATTTCAGACAGGGCATCAACATTAGACGATGAGTCTGATACCGAGGAAGAGACAGATACCCAATCTGATACGAACAGTAAGACTTCAGTTTCAGATGAGACACCAGCTTACAGTCGGGATTCTTCTTATTCTGATAATGACAGCAGTTACGATAATTATAGTAACAGTAATTCTAATTATAATTCCAATTATGATGATTCTAATTATGATGACGGTGATGACGACTATGATTATGAAGATAATAGTGACAGCTATAGTGGATATGGTAACAATAATGGCTACTATAATAATTACAATGAGGATAATGGCGGCAACGATGAGTCTGGCAGTTCCAATTCCGGAGAAAGTGATTATAGTGACAGTAGTTACAGTGATAATACCTATAGTGAAGGGGAAGAATAAAAAAGAATCTGATTGAAAAGATTCTCAGAGGGGATGTCGTTTAACGGCATCCCTTTTTCTAAACTAATAAGAATAAAAAAATAAGAGGAAATCACATGAGAGATTTATTTGAAAATGGGAAAAAGCCGGAAGTATCAGTGATTATACCGGCATACAGACCAGGAATAAAATTTGAGCGTCTGCTGAAAAAAATTCAGAAGCAGAGCTATCCGGTAAAAGAAATTATTGTAATGAATACAGAAAAAAAATATTGGAATATGGACTGGGAGTTTGTAAATCCAAATCTGAAAGTCTATCATATCCAAAAATCAGAGTTTGATCATGGAAAGACCAGAGCAGAGGCAGTAAAATTAAGTACCGGTGATATTCTGGTGCTTTTTACGCAGGATGCAGTGCCGGCAGATGAATTTGTAATTGAAAATCTGGTAAAGGCGTTTCAAAATACGAAAGTCGGAGCAGCTTATGGACGCCAGCTTCCAAATCCAGATTGTGGGGTGATAGAACGTTATACCAGGACATTTAATTATCCAGATAAAAGCCGAATCAAGGGAAAAGCAGATTTGGATGAATTAGGAGTAAAAACATTTTTCTGCTCCAATGTTTGTTCAGCTTATCGAAAAGATTTATATCTGGAGGCGGGTGGATTTATTACACATACAATTTTCAATGAAGATATGATTTATGCCGGAAAAATTGTGTTAAAAGGTTATCTGGTGGCTTATCAGGCAGATGCAAGAGTGTTTCATTCTCATAATTATGGCAATGTGGAACAGTTTAAGAGAAATTTTGATTTGGCAGTTTCGCAGACAGACCATCCGGAAATCTTTGGAACTGTGAAATCTGAAAAAGAGGGAATTCGTCTGGTAAAAAATACAGCTCGTTATTTATGTAAAATTCATAAACCGTGGCTGGTTGTTGACCTGGTGATAAAGAGTGGATTTAAATTCTTAGGATACCGTACAGGAAAAGTCTATAAACGTCTGCCTGAAAAAGTGATTTTAGCATGTACGATGAATCCGTCGTACTGGAAAAAATAGAATAATTTTTTTAAGAATCTATGATTTTTATCACATTTTGGACACAATTCCCTGCTAAACTGTGCTCATAAAGAGAAAAGGGAGTAGTTACTATGAGCGAAGAATTCAAAAATGAATTTGATGAAAATAAAGAAACAGGTAATGGAAATGTAGCAGAAGAAACAGAGACTGTTTTGGACAACAGTGTATCGGAATCGGAAGAAACAGCAAATGAAAGTGCAGTAACACAAGAACCAGCAAGTGCACCGACACCAGAAAATCCGATTTATGCAAGAGCTTATCAGCCACATGAACAGCAGGAGTCCATAAAAGAAGAATGGTATCAGGAAGAACAAAAGGAACAGAAACAACAACAGCAGCAAAGTTATAATGCGTATCAGTTTACTGCTCCGGAATCAAAGATGCCGAAAAAATCTGGTAAAAAATCAAGTGGACAGGGCAGAAAATTTGGCACGGTTGTTGCGACAGCAGTTGTATTTGGATTGGTTGCAAGTGCAGTTTTTCAGGGAACAAATTATGTGGGAAGCAAATTAAATCCACAGGAAAAGAAATCTGTTCAGGTACAGTCCACACAGACTATTAATCAGAATGATTCTTCAGATTCAAAAAGCAGTACATCAGGAAGCACTGCGGGAACTTCAAGTGTAAGTCAGGTTGTAAAAAATGCCATGCCGTCGATTGTATCCATTATAGGAGTCAGTGTTCAGGAGATTCCCCAGATTTATCAGTACTTTGGATACGGACAGGAGCAGGAAACCGAGAGTAGTGGTTCTGGAATCATTGTAGGACAAAATGATACGGAACTTTTAATTGCGACAAACAATCATGTAGTCAGTGGAACAGATTCCCTTACTGTATGCTTTACAAATCAGGATGGAAGTGCCGTAACCGGAAATGGTGATGTAGAAAAAACCAGTACGGAAGGTGAAAGTGGAAGCACAAATCAGGATGGTCAGGACAGCAGTTTAGATGATGTTCAAAGCGGTGCAGTATCTGCACAGATTAAAGGAACCGATGCAGATAATGACCTTGCTGTCATTGCAGTAAAATTAGAGGATATTCCGGAAGATGTATTAAGCCAGATTAAAGTGGCAACAATTGGAGATTCTGATTCCCTTCAGATGGGCGAACAGGTTGTTGCGATTGGAAATGCACTTGGATATGGTCAGTCAGTGACAAGTGGTTATGTCAGTGCATTAAATCGTCAGGTAAGTTCCGATGATACAGATGGCACATTTATTCAGACCGATGCAGCAATCAACCCTGGCAACAGTGGCGGTGCACTTTTAAATATGAAAGGTGAACTGATTGGTATCAACTCCGCAAAAATTGCTTCCGATGAAGTAGAAGGAATGGGATTTGCAATTCCGATTTCTAAGGCAGAACCAATTTTGGATGAGATGATGAATCAGGAAACTCGTTATAAAGTAGAAGATGAAGATAAAGCAGCGTATATTGGAATTACCTGTGAAAATGTAACCAGCGATGTCAATCAGATGTATGGAATCCCTCAGGGCGTCTATGTAGATACAGTAGTAAAAGGTGGACCGGCAGAAGAAGCAGGAATCAAAAAAGGTGATGTCATTACTAAGATTGATGGTACTGCGATTGATGCATACAAAGATTTGGTAGACAGACTGGAATACTATGAAGCTGGTGAAACAGTAGAATTTGAAGTTTATCGTGCACAGGATGGAGAGTATAAAGCACAGAAAATCAGCGTAGCCTTGGGCGCAAAGAAAGATGCACCGAGCACAAATTCTTCTTCAAATCAGAAGCAGGATGGAAAGAAGAATAAATAAAAAGATAGGTCAGAAAATATCACGGGAATGTTCTTGTGGTATTTTTTGCGTTTAACCCAGCAGAGACCACGAAAGTCAACTTGCTCTTTTTTGAATAACTGATACCAACGAATTGCTACGCTGTAATGCTACAGCTCACGCAATTCTACAAACATTCAAACTCCGCTGATTTACGATGTAAATCGCTGCTTTCTCATGTTTGAGCGGGTCTCAAAGTCAAATGTCTTATCATGCAAGCATGAAAGTCATTTGACATTTTGACCCTTGGTATCATAATATAATACTGTATCTTTTATTTTCAGGGATTATTATTATGGAAAGATATTGTATGCAAAATCATTATACCTGTCGTTCTTGTCATCCAAACAGGATGTCAGAGAACCGTTCCATGCAAAACCGTTCTTTCGGTGGTGATTGTTTTGAGGATACCGCCATTTATAAACATGCAGACCATCTGCCTCTTACAATGGCTTATGTTCCGATGCAGAAGTTCTCTGGAACATTTTCCCTTCAGAAAAGTCTGTATTGTGGAACAATTTTTCCAGAACTTTGTAAACCATTTTGTGGAAAGAGAGGTCGTTGCAGATGAATCAGTGTCGTGAACAAACTGCCTTGCTTCAATATATCAATGAAGTTAGTTTTGCAGTCAATGATATGAATTTGTATTTAGATACGCATCCGGAAGATAAAAAGGCATTGGCTTTTATGGAAGAACACATAAAAATGCGCAAACGTGCTTTAAAAGAATATGCCATGAAATACGGACCACTTACGATTGATACGACTGATGATGGTCAGAGCTGTTCCTGGGAATGGGTGATGCAGCCCTGGCCGTGGGAATAATCTGAACGCAGATAATCAGTCCCCGTTTTATGTAGAGTAAAAGAGCAGAAAGGAAAGTATTTTTATGTGGAATTATGAAAAACGGCTTCAGTTTCCGGTTAATATTAAAACGCCAAATGCGAAACTTGCCTTATTTATCATGAGTCAGTATGGTGGTCCAGACGGTGAAATCGGTGCATCTATGCGTTATCTTTCTCAGCGTTTTACCATGCCAAACCGTATTGCAATGGGAACGCTAAACGACATCGGCACGGAAGAACTTGCACATCTTGAGATTGTTTCTACGATTGTGCACCAGTTGACCAGAAACCTATCCATGGAAGAGATTGAACAGTCGGGTCTTGGTCCGTATTATATCGACCATACCGTGGGAATCTGGCCACAGGCAGCGGGGGGAGTTCCGTTTAATGCCTGTGAATTTCAGTCAAAAGGTGATCCGATTACGGATTTATTTGAAGATTTGGCTGCAGAACAAAAAGCACGGAGCACTTATGATAATATCCTGCGTGTCGTAAAAGATTCGGAGGTAGCAGAGCCGATTCGTTTCCTGCGGGCAAGAGAAATTGTGCATTTCCAGCGTTTCGGTGAAGCTCTTCGTTCCGTACAGGAAGAATTGGATTCGAGAAACTTCTATGCATTTAATCCAAGTTTTGACGCACCTTGTAAGGCGTTTTGCGAATCCACAGCAAAAAACATGAATTAAATGGAACGTAAAATAATTTGACAATTGAGTATGATTCTGTTATTATAGTTTTCGCTGACTAAGTTTTGTGAGATGCCACAATAAGCATTACGAGCGCTTACTGTGGCATCTATTTTTCTGTCAATTCATAGAAAAACAGATAAAAAATCTTGTGATTGTTTTTAGTGTTGTTTCTATTGATGTACAGATGCCTATTAACAGAAAGGAATTTGATATATGGAAACCATTACATTTGAAGAACTCGGATTATGTCCTGAAATTGAAAGAGCAGTCCGTTTTATGGGATTTGAAGAAGCTTCTCCAATTCAGACAAAAGCAATTCCGGCTATTATCAGCGGAAAAGATATTATTGGACAGGCACAGACCGGAACTGGAAAAACCGCTGCATTTGGTATTCCACTTCTTCAGAAAATAGACCCGAAAAATAAAAAGCTTCAGGCAATTGTACTTTGTCCGACAAGAGAGCTTGCAATTCAGGTTGCAGATGAAATCCGTAATCTTGCGAAATATATGCACGGAATCAAGATTCTTCCAATTTACGGTGGACAGGATATTGTGAAACAGATTCGTTCTTTAAAGAACGGAACTCAGCTTGTTATCGGAACTCCGGGTCGTGTGATGGATCACATGCGCAGAAAAACTGTAAAGATGGACCATATTCATACAGTTGTGCTTGATGAAGCAGATGAAATGTTAAACATGGGATTCCGTGATGATATTGAAACTATTTTAAGTGGTGTTCCAAAAGAACGTCAGACTGTTTTATTTTCTGCAACAATGCCAAAACCAATTTTGGAAATCACAAAGAAATACCAGAATCATGCAGAACTGATTAAAGTAACCAAAAAAGAGCTGACCGTTCCGAATATCGAACAGTTTTATTATGAAGTAAAACCAAAAAATAAAGAAGAAGTGTTATCGCGCTTATTAGATATCTATTCTCCAAATCTTTCTGTTGTATTTTGTAATACGAAAAAACAGGTAGATAATCTGGTAACCGCTTTAATCGGAAGAGGATATTTTGCAGCCGGATTACACGGAGATTTAAAACAGTCTCAGCGTGACCGTGTGATGCAGAGTTTCCGTACCGGAAAAACAGAGATTCTTGTTGCAACAGATGTTGCTGC
>JAIIAN010000170.1 GCA_022717655.1 Bacillota bacterium
CATTAGAAGAGACAAAAGAAAGAACAGGCATCTGGGCATGGAAACATCCACATCAGGCAGACGGAACGGTAACGTATACAAAACTTGAGGGTGATGTTACCTTTAATGATGTCGATTTTGGATATAATGAAGAAAAAATTGTACTTCATAATGTGAAATTATTTGCAACTCCTGGACAGAAAATTGCGTTTGTAGGAAGTACCGGAGCCGGAAAAACGACAATTACAAATCTGATTAACCGTTTTTATGATATTCAGGATGGTAAAATTCGCTATGATAACATTAACATCAATAAAATCAAAAAAGCAGATTTAAGACGCTCTCTTGGGGTTGTGCTTCAGGATACTCACTTGTTTACTGGAACGGTTATGGACAATATCCGCTATGGTCGTCTGGATGCAACCGATGAAGAGTGTATTGCGGCAGCAAAACTGGCAAATGCAGACAGCTTTGTGCGTAGACTCCCAGAAGGATATCAGACAAAGTTAAGTGGAGATGGCGGAAACTTAAGTCAGGGACAGCGTCAGCTTTTGGCAATTGCAAGAGCTGCAGTTGCAGACCCGCCGGTATTAATCTTAGATGAAGCAACCTCTTCAATTGATACCAGAACAGAGACATTGGTGCAGCAGGGGATGGACCGTCTGATGAAAGGAAGAACAACTTTTGTTATTGCACACCGCCTTTCTACGGTACGGAACTCAGATTGTATTATGGTACTGGAGCAGGGACGAATCATTGAACGTGGAACCCATGAACAGCTGATGGAAGAAAAAGGAAAATACTATCAGCTTTACACCGGAAATTTTGCGGAAGAATCGGCATAAAAAATAAGAAAGTTGGATGAAAATGAATCAAAATGCAATCTGGATGATACAGGGTACAGACTATAAAGAAAATACCAAGCATTTGTTAGAAGAGTCAGATTTAGAAACAGAAATCAAGAAAAAAAATGGAGAAAATAAAAATTGTAAAATCGGAATCAAACCGAATCTTGTCGCACCGAGCGAGGCCTCTTATGGTGGAACAACACATCCTGAGGTGGTAGCGGGAATTATTGAATATCTTCAGGAGAGAGAATATAAAAATCTGATAATTTTAGAGGGGTCATGGGTTGGGGATAAGACAGAAGAGTCTTTTGAAGTATGCGGATATAAAACACTTTCTGAATGTTATCAAGTACCGCTTGCAGATATGCAAAAAGACAGCAGTTCTCTTTGTGACTGTAAAGGAATGGAACTTCTGATTTGTGATACAGCTTTAGAATTGGATTTTTTGATTAATGTACCAGTCTTAAAAGGACACTGTCAGACAAAGCTGACCTGTGCGCTTAAGAATTTAAAGGGGTTAATTCCAAATAAAGAAAAACGTCATTTTCACACAATGGGTCTGCATGAGCCGATTGCACACTTGAATGCGTATCTTCAGCAGGATTTTATTGTAGTCGATAATATTTGCGGGGATTTGGATTTTGAAGATGGCGGAAATCCAGTTGTGATGAATCGAATTTTGGCGGTAACAGATCCTGTTTTATGTGACGCTTATGTGTGTCGGTTTTTGAATTATGAGATAAAAGAAGTGCCATATATTTTAATGGCAGAAAAACTTGGAGTTGGCAGTGCAGATATTGAACATGCAGTGATAAAAAGTTGTGGAACTTGGACAGACGAACCGGTTTTAGAAGTAAGAAAGAGAAAAATTGTAGAACTTTTAGATGCGGTGGAAGAAGTAGAATCCTGCAGTGCCTGCTATGGATATCTGATGCCGGCATTAGACCGTTTAAAAGAAGAGGGACTTCTTAAAAAGCTGGATACAAAAATTGCAATCGGACAGGGATTCCGAGGAAAAAGCGGAGCGCTTGGAATTGGAAACTGTACGGCAAAATTTGCATGTCACTTAAAAGGATGTCCCCCTACAGAAACAGAGATTTATGAATTTTTAAAAACCTATCTCACAGATATTTGACTTGAACTTACCGTCCAAAATCAGAAATAAATTCGCATCCGGTATGCGCTTTAATACTCTCTAAGAGAATTTCTTCTGCCTTTTGCGCCTCAGCTTTTGTAAGCTGGGGTGTATCTTTTAATGCATATTCAAGACCAAGATTTTCATATTTTACACATCCCATCGTATGATAAGGAAGTACTTCTATGGCCTTTACATTATGAAGGGTTGAAAGAAATTCTCCCAACTTTATTAAGAAATTTTCTTTATAAGTGATTTCAGGAACAACCACATGACGGATCCAGACAGGAATCTGTTTCTCATCAAGATATCTGGCAAAATCAAGTATGTTAGTGTTAGAATGCGAAGTCAGTTTTTTATGCTCGTCAGGATTGATATGTTTGATATCCAATAGAACCAAATCCGTAACAGAAAGCAGTTGGTCAAATTGATCCAGTTTTTTAGGATTTTTCTTGTCAAATAAAATTCCAGAAGTATCTAGGCAGGTATGGATTCCCATTTCTTTGGCTTTTGTAAAAAGTTCAATTAAAAATTCTATCTGCATCAGAGGTTCACCGCCGGTAGCGGTGATGCCTCCAGAGGTATAAAAGGTCTGATTTCTCTTAATGGCGTCTAAAATTTCATCGCTTTCCATTAAAGTTCCAGCCTGGGTGCTCCAAGTGTCTGGATTATGGCAGTAAAGGCAGCGCATCGGACAGCCCTGAAAAAATACAACATAACGGATGCCAGGTCCATCTACCGTACCAAAACTTTCTAATGAGTGAATCCGACCTTTCATAGTTTCAAATCTCCTTTTTAATCAAAATTACATGTGTTCATGGAATGTTCTGGAAATTACTTCGTCCTGCTGTTCTTTTGTCAGCTTGATAAAGTTTACCGCATATCCGGATACACGGATGGTAAGCTGTGGATAATTTTCCGGATGTTTCTGGGCATCTAAAAGGGTATCACGGTTAAACACGTTAACATTTAAGTGATGTCCGCCCTTTGCCATATAACCATCTAACATTCCAACTAGGTTTGTTGTATTACTTCCATGTTTGCCAAGTGCGTCCGGCACAATAGAGAAGGTGTTGGAAATTCCATCCTGTGCATCCATAAATGGAATTTTGGAAACAGATGCAAGAGAAGCAATTGCTCCGTGAGTATCACGTCCATGCATTGGGTTTGCACCAGGAGCAAAAGCTTCACCGGCTTTTCTTCCATCAGGCGTTGCTCCTGTATTTTTACCATAAGAAACATTGGAAGTAATGGTAAGAATAGAAGTTGTCGGAACTCCGCCGCGGTAAGTATGATTTCCACGGATGTACTGCATAAAGGTATGAAGCACTTCTTCTGCAAGTTCATCAACACGGTCATCATCATTTCCGTATTTCGGGAAGTCTCCTTCAACTTCAAAGTCTACAGTGATTCCCTGTTCATCACGGATTGGTTTTACTTTTGCATATTTAATTGCAGATAAAGAGTCAGCTACAACGGAAAATCCTGCAATACCGGTAGCAAACCAGCGCCTTACTTTTTTGTCATGCAGTGCCATCTGGAGACGTTCATAACTGTATTTATCATGCATATAGTGAATAATATTTAAAGCATTGACATAGACACCGGCAAGCCATTTCATCATATCTTTGTATTTGTCCATTACTTCATCGAAATCTAAATATTCGGAAGTGATTGGACGATACTTTGGACCAACCTGTTTTTTGGAAATTTCATCGACACCGCCATTGATGGCATAAAGCAGGCATTTTGCAAGGTTTGCACGAGCACCGAAGAACTGCATTTCCTTTCCGATTTTCATAGAAGAAACACAGCAGGCAATTCCATAATCATCGCCATGAACGACACGCATAATGTCATCATTTTCATACTGAATTGCAGAATGTTTGATGGAAATATCGGCACAGAATTTTTTGAAATTTTCTGGAAGCTGAATGGACCATAAAACAGTCAGGTTTGGTTCTGGTGCAGCGCCCAAATTATTTAAAGTATTTAAATAACGGAAGGACATTTTAGTTACCAATGGACGACCATCAATTCCGACACCACCAATGGATTCAGTTACCCAGGTCGGGTCACCGGCAAATAACTGATTGTATTCCGGAGTACGGGCAAAGCACACCAGACGCAGTTTCATAATAAACTGGTCGATGATTTCCTGAATTTCTTTTTCTGTAAATGTACCTTCTTTTAAGTCACGTTCTGCATAAATATCAAGGAAGGTAGAGGTACGTCCAAGACTCATTGCAGCTCCGTTTTGTTCTTTTACAGCAGCAAGATAAGCAAAGTATAATGCCTGTGTCGCTTCAAGCAGGTTGGTTGCCGGAGCAGAGATATCACAGCCATAGATTTTAGCCAGTTCTTTTAACATCTGTAAAGCACGAATCTGTTCGGAGAGTTCTTCTCGCTCACGGATAACATCAGAATACATAATAGTACGGGTGCTTGTTTTTTGTTCTTCTTTTTCTTCGATTAAACGGTCTACTCCATAAAGAGCAGCTCTTCGATAGTCACCGATAATACGTCCGCGTCCATAAGCATCAGGAAGTCCTGTAATAATATGATTGGAACGGCAGGTGCGCATTTCCGGGGTATAGGCATCAAATACCCCTGCATTGTGAGTTTTTCTGTGTGTGGTAAAGTATTCAACGATTTCAGGGTCAACATGATAACCATTGTCTTCGCACGCTTTAATTGCCATACGGATTCCACCATAAGGCTGAAGAGAACGTTTTAGAGGGGCATCAGTCTGTAAACCGACGATTTTCTCCTTGGCTTTGTCAATATATCCGGCATTATGAGAAGTAATGGTAGAAATGGTTTTCGTATCCATATCGAGAACACCGCCATTTTCTCGTTCTTGTTTATATAAGTCAAGTACTTCATTCCATAAATCGGTAGTATCTTCGGTTGGTCCTTCTAAGAAATCGGAAGTTCCGTCGTAAGGGATATAGTTTGTCTGAATAAAATTGCGGACATTAATTTCTTTTTCCCATGCTCCGCCATTAAAAGTTCTCCATTCTTGTCTCATCATAGTAAATAAGTACCTCCTGTTCTTTTTGAGTCTGGTAGTAAAAAGTCTAAAATTGGTAAGATATGGCAAAACTGTATATTGTATACAAAACGAAACCATTCTATATCAAGATTCGAATTTATAAAGAATAAAAATGGAATCTTGTAATGAAAGAAACAATCAAAAAGGATTGATTTCTTTTTTGAAACGTAAAATGGTCTATCGTAAAAAGAGAAATTTTTACCATAGTATTCCATAAAAGAAGAGAAATATAACTTACGAGTTTATTTGTAGCACAAGATAAAAATAAAGTCAACGACATAAATTCAGGTTTTGAAAAAAATACAAAACGTTTGGTTTTGCAGTTTTTTGGAATCTATGATAGAATGGGGTCAAAATGAGGAAAAAATAAAGAGATAGAAAGGTATAGCAAAAGTGACGATAGAAGAAAAAAGAGAAAAAGTAAAACAGGCATTGCTGCTTTATGGAGTGACAGACCGTGCCTGGGTAGGAGATAAGACATTTGAAGAACAGATAGAAGATTCCTTGAAAGGTGGAGTGACCTGTATTCAGCTTCGAGAAAAGTCCTTAAAGGAAGAAGAATTTTTAGAAGAAGCAAAGATAATCAAAAAATTAACTAAAGAATATCAGATACCGCTGATTATCAATGATAATGTGGAGATTGCACTTGCATCTGATGCAGATGGAGTTCATGTCGGACAAAAAGATGCAAGAGCTATGGAGGTAAGAAAAAAATTAGGGGCTGATAAAATCATTGGCGTATCTGCACGAACCGTAGAACAGGCAAAAGAAGCAGAACAAATGGGAGCAGATTACTTAGGGGTTGGAGCAGTCTTTGGAACAACAACCAAAGGAGATGCAAATAAGATTTCGATGGAGGTATTAAAAGAAATCTGTGAAAGTGTTTCCATTCCGGTTGTTGCTATTGGTGGTGTCTGTGAAGAGAATATTCTGCAGTTAAAGGGTAGTGGTGTTGCAGGAGTGGCGGTTGTGTCGGGAATTTACGCAAAGCCGGATATTAAAGAAAGCAGTAAAAAACTGGCAGAACTTGCAAAAGAAATCGTACAATAAGAATAGATAAGAAAAATAAGAAAGAAAATAAGGAGTTTGAGTTTATATATGAAACAATGCATGGATGCAGATAATCTGCACAGGAGATTAAGGAAAATTATTGGACAGGTACAGGCAATTGACCGAATGGTAGATGAGGATATTCCGTGTGAAGATATCCTTTCACAAATCAATGCAGCAAAATCAGCCTTACATAAAGCCGGACAGGTTGTGCTGGAAGGTCATATTAAACATTGTGTAAAAGATGGTATCGAGCATGGAGATGCAGATAAAACGATTGAGAGCTTTACAAAAGCAGTAGAAC
>JAIIAN010000171.1 GCA_022717655.1 Bacillota bacterium
ATGAGTTTGAAAGTCATAGAAGTGGTGCGTTCCATGCTGTATTTGTTTCCACAAGAAGGGCAAAACCGACTGTGACAGTGGAAAGGGACATATTTAAAGTTGCCACAATGGGGGCAATGATACATGGCACCGCCAAAGGAAGGATCCCCACAATGGATCATCTTTTCGATATTTTCCATTTCGGTGTCTCTGGGATGGAGAGTATATTTTATTTCTTCATAATGGTCTGTAAAAATTTTCTGCAAGATATTCATAAGACTATTATGAGATAGATTTTAGAAAAAAGAAACCCCTAACCCCTCAAGATTGAGGGGCAGGGGAGTTGAAGTGTCGAAGACACTTTTTTATGCAGAGATTTATTTATCGGAATGTCGCAGACAGCTTTTTATAAAGGCAGCAGCTTTTATCATTTGTTCTTTTTCTTCATCAGAGCAGTCAGAGGATAATTCAAACCAGGTCTGATCAGCAGAAGAAAGAGAAAGAGCAGGTTTACCGGAATCTGCAGATAGAGCAGGACTGTCAGTATGGATACTGCTATTGTCATCCAATAATCTGTTCTGGATTTCTGATAGAGCTTTTTCACGATATTGAGCATCCATGTCCTGGATACTTTCAACAGAAGCATGGTAATTGCTTAATATGTGATTGATGTATTCATTCTTAAAATGCAGAAAAAGAGCATCTTCAGATAGATTTGCTAAATCCTTTGAGGTTGCAATTTAAGTTCCGCAGCAAACGTATTCGCCCTGCGTTCTGCTTTTGCATTGCTGAGACTATAAAAATATGTATCCTGGAAAGCCTGGCCGGATGCCGCATGTTTCCGGTCAAAGATAGCGTGCCCAAGTTCGTGAGCCAGTGCGGATCTGCGTTGTTGCTTCGAGCAGTTTGGATTGATGCCGATGTATTCGCAATTTAGCAGTACCGTGTAAAATCCAAGGAGCTTTTCACAGAACCGGATGTCTTTAATTTTAATAGCGCGCTGAGCAATGATAGCTTCCGGGAGGGAGTCACAAATATCTGGAACGGGATTACGTCGGTGTTTTCCAAGGGCGTGTCGGCCATTAAGAACGGAATCTCCAACGCGGCATCTGCTATTGGCAACGTGGCATCCTCGGCAGTCAGCTGGGGCAAGGACATCGTCGGCGGCATCGCAGGAGGAATCAAGAAGGGTGTGAGCTGGGTCAGCAATGCGGTCAAAAGTGTGGCAAATGGCATCCGTTCGTTCCTGCACTTTTCTGTGCCGGATGAAGGACCTCTGGCAGATGCCGACACCTATATGCCCGACTTCATGAAGCTGCTTTCCGGCGGTATCAAGAAAAGCGAAGGTGGACTGATCAGCCGGCTCAAGTCGATGGCAGGAAAAGTACAGCGGGGCATGGAGGGCATCAGTTCCTTCAGCCTGCCGGAACTGACCCTGCCGCACTTTGACGGCTCTGGTTGGAACTTCCCACAGGTGGCTCTTGCTGGTGGTGGTACCACAAGGACAACAAACCTAGGCGGTGTGTATATCACAGTCAACGGTTACAATGCCCGCAACGATGACGAATTGGCACAGACTGTGGCAGATAAGATCAACGGAATGATCCACGAGGATGATTCTGTATTCAAGTAAAGGAGGAGATGCGTATGGGCTGAAATACTCTGACGGATTTCGCTTGACTTCGGACATCTGCTGAGTTATTATACTCGTAAGAAAGTAACTTACGAGTATAATAAATTGGAGGTGGGCGAATGAGTCAGTTTTATTGCCGTGAGAATGAGCTTAGAAAGCTGAATAAGCGATATGAAGGTGATAAGTTTGAATGCATCGTCATCTACGGAAGACGGCGAGTTGGTAAAACCGCCTTGATCAATGAGTTCTGTAAAGGGAAACCAACCATTTTCTTCTCGGCACTCAACACGACGGGAAAGGAAAATCTGGAGGCGCTTTCAAAAGCAATCATGACTTTTGAGAGACCGGATATGGAATCTGCACCGGAATTTCGGTCATATGATGCGGCCTTGGATGAGCTGACAGCACTTTCCAAGGAAAAACGAATGGTCTTTGTTATTGATGAGTACCCTTATCTGGCAAAGGCAAAACCGGCCATTTCAGCGATGTTGCAGCACATCATCGACCATAAGTGGACGGAATCCAAGATGTACTTGATTCTCTGTGGTTCTTCAATGAGCTTTATGGAAAGTCAGGTGCTTGGAAAAGAAAGCCCGCTGTATGGAAGAAGAACAGCTCAGTTTAAGATCGCACCGCTGGATTATAAGGAAACAGCAGTGTTCCATCCGAATCTGTCAGATGAGGATAATTCGCTGATCTACGGCATCACAGGCGGTGTTCCGCATTATATCAACAAACTGGATGTAAGAGACAGCGTAGATGAAGCGTTGCTTGACAATCTGTTTGAACGTTCCAGCTATCTGTATGAGGAGCCAGCCAATCTTCTCAAACAGGAACTGCGAGAGCCAGCCATTTATAATGCCATAATCAAGGCAATCGCTGAGGGGGCATCCCGCCTGAATGATATTACAATGAAGGTCGGAGAGGACAATTCGGTTGTATCAAAATATCTGAAAACCCTGATTGACCTTGGCATTGCCGAAAAAGAGACTCCAATCACAGAGAAGCCTGGAAAGAAAACAATCTATCTGCTGGCAGATAACTTTTTCCGGTTCTGGTATCGTTTTGTCCCAGTCAATATGAGTGCAATTGATTCTGGCAGAATTACAAAGACCTATCCGCACGCCGTAAAACAGTATCTTCCAGACTATATGGGATTGATATTTGAAAAGATGTGTCAGGATTATCTGCTGTATTATGCCGACCAGCTCCCCATTGAACTGAGTGAAATCGGTCAGTGGTGGGGAACTGATTCCAAGAAGAAAAAGCAGATACAGATTGATATCGTTGGAACTCCCGTAGAAGGAAAAGAGTATATCATCGGTTCATGCAAGTATCGAAATGAAAAGATTGGTGTGGATGAGCTTGAGCTGATTAGGGATTACGCATCGGTGTTCGGAAAAGGAAATAACTACCACTACTATATTTTTTCTAAAGGTGGATTTACGGACGGACTGCTTCAAGCACAGGAGCGAGGAGAAGTTCAACTGATCAATTTGGAGGAACTTTATAAGTAAACAATTCGATTTCAGCCCTGCTGGTGAAAACCGGCAGGGTATTTTTATACCCAAATTCAGAAAGGAGGAGATGCGTATGGGCTACAATGCCCCAAATCAGACGGTATCACAGTTTCAGCTCAAAGGCAGATACGCCAGACGATATCTGTCTTACGATGGCGCGGAGGCAGCCGCAGACGAAACAGGAGAAAAGACAGAGATCCCGGTCATTAAGGTGGAAAATACCAGCGGCGATAGTTGGGGCAATCTATTCACAAGGGGTCGCTTTGTGTTTGCGGTCTTTTTTGACTGGAATGTGGTGTATGCAGCTCCTTCGGGCAGCGGTACAGTCATCAACGGGAACGATTATGGAAATCCGGCGAAAGTAGCATATAATTCGATGACCTGGCACAAGTATCGTTCAGCGAAGATGTTCTTCGCCACAGGTCAGTTTGCGATTGATACGGTCAACCGTACCATTCAGGTCACGAAGCGTATCCTGGCGGTGGTCGATAACGGTGCTTACTACTGGCTCAGTGCCAGCGAAGAAGCGGTGCCGATGTTGGATAGTACGGAAGCAGAAAAGCATCACATGCTGATCCTTGCCTATGATTCGTCCATAGATCGGATCAATCTTTACAACACTGCACAGTCCCGGGCATTGGGAGTAAATGGCTACTATATCGCCGCATGGTATGAGAACCATTTCTGGTATCCGCATATGAGTCCGTTATTCAGCATTGTGCTGGATGATAAGGAGTATAAGGCAGGCGCACTGTTCGATGAAGAACGGCGCGATTCGTATATCGAGAAAAAGTATGAGGACCGTATGCAGGTGATTCGGTCGGAACTGACCGGTAAGAGTCTGCCGGAATACCCAGTTGTCAGGGCAATGGGAGGCGTTGGAAATGTTCTTGCGCCTAAATTGATCGCAGAGATTGGAGATGTAAGGAGATTTCATAGTGGAAAAGCCTTGATCGCCCATGCAGGAATCGATGCGCCGCCATATCAATCAGGGCAGTTTACTGGAACGGAGAGAAAAATATCTAAAAGAGGATCTTCTAGTCTGCGTAAGATTGGATATGAAGTGATGAGATACCGAAGATTCGCTGCAAAACACCCTGATATATGAGGTAAAAATGGGTGATATTTACACAGTTTAGGCTGCATGATCATCCAGGGGTAACAGGAACGGATAATACTATTATAGATCCCCTGTTTTTTTGATAAACCAATTAAATTAACATGAAAATATGAAGGATAAAATATGGTAGGTAGACCTAAAAAGAAACCAGAATATAATCAGGCGCAGCAATTTAATTCTTTTCTGCAGGAATTGTGCGAAGCATATAATGAATCAGATTCATTATGAAAAAGTGTTTGGAATCATCTTGATAATATGTTGAATACGACATATTATAATTATAAAGAGGAAGAAGCATACTAATGTACGAGATCATTTTATATGATACAGAAGATGCAGGTAATGAAATACGCCTACATCTGTCTTTTTTTGTGCAAAGATTTATTTATGTGATGTCCTGATTTTTCCGGAGCTGATCGAGAGTGTGCTTGTCAAGGTCTTTGTTAATCAGGGCATATTGGAAAATGTGGCGTTTTTTCATGGATTCCCATAATGAACCATATAAATATGTCATATAAAGAGCATTGCTATCATAATATTATATGAAGATTTCCTAAAATTTGTTTGAACGCAGATAAGCATTCCCCTGCTTCAAGTGCGCAGAGCACTAAGCGGCGGGTGAGGGGGATGCTTCTGTCAGTGGTAGTTGAAAACTCTCACTGACAGATCGCAAAGCGACTGCGTTCATGAGCAAGTAGCGAAGCGGATTGCGAATGTCCGCTTTACTTTTAACATAAAAGGGTGTATGATAAATGAGAGAAAATTACTTCGTGATTTGCGAAAAAATAATCAGGGAGGCACAGAAGATGATAGTAATGGATATAAAAATAAACAATTTTTTTGCATTTAAAAATTTTCATATGAATATGTCTTATCCGAAAAAAATAGTTGATTCGTATATAGAAGAAGAGTTTTTAAAAGGCAGACCAAATTTTAGATATAAGAAAGTTAACATTATTATGGGAGCAAATGCAACAGGAAAAACTTCATTTGGACGTATGATAATGAAAATATTTAATTTTATGGATACGAAACAGTATGAAAGAATTACGGATGTAGTATGTGATAATACGAAAGAAGCACAATTTGCGATGGATTTTATTACAAATGAATATGTGATGTATCGAATTATTACTAGAATCGCTCCTAAGACAGAAGAAAAATATAGAAGTACAGATATTAAAGTCTGCTTGAAAAAAGTGGACATTAAATTAAAAGATAGTTATGAAAGCTGCAGTAAACGTTTGGATAATATTAGTATTAAAGATGAAAACAATTATATTGATGAATTAGAAAAAATACAGGGATTATCATGGAAATTTGAATATCCAGCGGATAAGCCTGAGATTTATAAAGCACCGACCAAAAATGTAGAGCGATATCTTCATATATTGGAAAATACCTTAAAGGTCTTAGATCCGGCAATTGTAAGAGTTGATAAAATTGACATTGTGGAAAATGCTTTTGTTTTGAGAATGAGAAATCAAAATATTATAATACAGGATGGAAAAGTCATTGATACACAAGTTTTGTCAAGTGGAACGAAATCAGGAATTGCGGTTGCTGGTTTTGTATCTTCGATAATTGATGGAGATTATGGATTTTATTATTGTGATGAGAAGTTTTCATATATACAAAGTGATGTGGAAAAAGCTTTTTTGTCTGTAATGATTAGTTGTCTAAAGAGTAATGATCAGCTCTTTTTCACGACACATAATACTGACATATTGGACTTGCCGTTGCCAAAACATTCATTTGTTTTTTTGAAGAAGGATTGTACTAATACAGAACAGCCAATAAAATATGTAAGTGCATCTCAGTTCTTGAAAAGAAATACGGATTCTTTGAGAAATGCGGTAGATAATGATTTATTTTCTACTGCTCCGAGTGTTGACATGATTTATGAAATTGCTGATTTTGAATAAATATATGCAAATGAGGATGAATTATGGGAAAGTACTATCATTATTTTGTCGAAGGGCAAACGGATAAAGATATTTATAGTAAAATAACAAATGATGCGAGTGAAATAAAATTAAAAAAGTATTAATA
>JAIIAN010000172.1 GCA_022717655.1 Bacillota bacterium
ATCATAAGAATCTAATAAATCCTTATCATATTGGGCGAAAATAGAATAGATGCCGGTATCGGCTGCATGCATTGCCTGAATCCGTCCTGCCTGAGTTCGGGCAAGCTGAATACCCGAGAGGAGAAGAGAGAGCAGGATAGAAAAAACCAGACACATTGTAATCGTCATACTTCCTCTGCATTTCTTCACGAAAAAATCCTCCTGTTAAATTGAGTTGCTTTGTTTGGTTATTTTGTCTAAGAGTGATTGAATCAAAGAATTGAGCTGATTTTTGAAAAGAATGACAAGTCCGATTAAGACAACCAAAATCAGTACAATCTCAATGACAGTTACGCCTGATTCATCTTCCACAAAAAGTTTGAATAAATTCTGTCTCATAAGTCTCACCTCCTTTCAAAGGAAAATGCGCATTTGACTTTAATGGATAAATGAATCAGGTAAAATTTGAAAATGTAGAGAAATCAATTAGGCAAAACTTAAAAATGCAGGAAGCATTAACAGTGCCAGAACAATTATTAGCTGTAACAGCATAGGAAAGAGAAGTTTTGTCTGTGCTTCTTCTCCGAGAATCCGCGCTTTTCGTTTGCGGTTTTCAAGTGCATCAGCAGATTCTTTTTCTAAAAGAAGCAGAGTGTTTTGATTTCCCTTTTTTAGATTCTGAATTAAAAGCACAGATAAAATTTTATATTCGGGACAGGGACATCGGCTGCCAAAATTTTCATAAGCACGGGGTTGTGACATTCCGCCTTTTAATTCTTTGCAGGTTTCTAAAAGCGCCTCATAAGCAGGGCGTTTGGGCAGATTTTGACTTCGGTAATTTTTCTGGTAATCATCTGCAATTTTTTCAAGACTTGCACGGATTGTAAGACCGGCATGTAAAAATAACAGAAGTTTGCTGACGATATCTGGATAATCTCTCTGCATTTGTATTTTTTGTTTTTCTAATTTTTCCTGTTCTTTTTGCCGTTTTAATGGAAGAAGCAGGAAACCAAATAAGCTGAAGAAAATGCAGACAAAAAGACCAGTTTTTGCGGGTTCTTTATAAAAGAATAAATGCTGTCCGTTAATGGAATCAGGAAGAGTGAGAGTCGGACTGCTTGAAGAATCATTTGTGACTGCTTTTTGAATGGAGGCAGTTAAGGCTTTTTCTTTGTTTAATTTTTCAGGATAGACATAGAGTTCTTTCTGCAACGAAAGAGTCTCTTCTTCAAGAGAAAGCTGACAGCGAAGTGTAACCGAACTTCCTTTAGAGGGAACATCCTCTCCGATAGCACCGGTATAATCAAGAATTTTAGGTTCAGAGGTTGTCCAAAAAAGCTGAACAGGAGAATCAGGAAGGGCTTCGGGAAGAGAAAGCGGTGTTTGAATCGAAGAAAAACTTTTATTTTTTCCAAGAATGGAAGCATCCAGTTTTTTTGAGGCTTCATTTAAAAGAGTCTGTGCTTCTTCTTTGCTATAGGTTTTGGATGGAACTTTCAGTGTAATCTGGTGAGTTTTTCCATCGTCTGTCTGAAATTTTAAGGATTCTTCATGAGTGCTTTCGTTGTATTCACTGCGCTTTAAATCAGTAACAACATCGGGATGACGACTCTGCCATAATCCAAGAGAAATTCCGAAAAGATTTCCAAAGAGAATTAGAAAAATACTGACTCGCAGTAGTGTTTGCTCATTTGCATCTGTTAAGTTTGGTTTTGATTTTGTTTTAGATTTTAATTTTGGTTTCGATTTTAAGTTGGCTTTCGATTCTAAGTTTGTTTTAAATTTTAATTTTGCTTTAGAGCTTAATTTCGATTTCGTTTTAGATTTCAATTTGAACCATCCTCCTGCCAAAGAAAAACGCTGCCAGATAGATAAGCAGACAGATTGTCATGATACAGACTCCAGTGATATTGTGATAGAGAACATCAAGAAAGCCTGGAGAGGTAAGGCGCATATAAAAAATAATTCCAGCAGGCATAAGACTCATAAAGGTATGTTCCATCTTTTTTGCGGAAAGCAGAGAATCAACTTCTTTTTTGACGTCAATTTTTTCTTCAATGATGTGCGCACTTTTTTCAAAAGTTTCCCGAAGATTTCCACCGGTTCGTTTTGCCTGTGCAATAATTTCGGAAAAGTTACGGATATCTTCTACCTGACTTTTTTGCCCAAGTTCATAAAATAATTTTTCTACCGGCACACTTAAGCGCATTTGGGCTTCCATGTAAGATAATTCCAGAACCATTTCACTGGAAATCCCATAAATACGCATCAAATCTTTTCTGGCTTCAGAGACTGCATTTTCAAGCGAGTAGCCGGCAGAAACAGCAGCATCAATGGAATTTAATGCATCCCGAAACTGATGATAAAGCCGTTTTCGTTTTTCATAAAGAAGCTGTTTTTTCTTAAAAGGAAGATATAAAAAACAAAAGGGCAGAAGCAGAAAAAAAGAAATCAGGCTTCGATAACATAAATCATTGATGAGAAAGCAGAGAATCAGAGAGACTGCCGAATACTGAATCCATTCTCGAAGAGAAAAGGAATAACGGTCATAACATAGTTTCACATAAGAGGGTTTCATAAGGAATTCCTGCCCTTTCTAATTTTTCAGTGTGTTTCAGATGATTTTTAAAGACAAGTCCCTGTTCTTCTTCGTAACAAAAAATGGGATTTAACTGCACTTCTCCATCTTTTAATCCATCCAGTTCAGAGATTTCTAACACTTTACGGCTTTTATCACGCAGACGCCCCAGATGAATAAACAAATCGAACCCTGAGACAATCTGACGGCGGATGGCGGTAATCGGCATATTTAAGTGAATCAGCACAAGAGTTTCAAGTCGGCTGACCATATCGGCACAGCTGTTTGCATGAATGGTGGAAAGACTGCCTTCCGAGCCGACATTTACGGCTTGAAGCAGTTCTCTTGCTTCGCTTCTGACTTCACCGACAATAATCCGGTCGGGTCTCATTCTAAGTGCGGTTTTTAATAAGTCAGCCGTGGTGATTTCCTGGGAATCCTCAATATTTGCCATTCGACATTCGAGCCGGACAAGATTTGGGATTCCCTGAATCTGAAGTTCAGCGTTATCTTCAATGGTGATAATGCGTTCATCCTTTGGGATATAAGCAGAAAGTGCATTTAAGAAAGTCGTTTTTCCAGCTCCAGTTCCACCTCCGATTAAAATGGTATAGCGAGCTTTGACTAAAGGAATCAAAAAAGATAACATCTGTTTGGTAATGCTTTGTTTTTCAAGCAGAGTTTCCATTGTGATGGCTTCTTTGGGAAATTGTCGAATGGTTAAAATCGGTCCATCCACAGAGACAGGAGGAATGACGGCATTGACACGAGCTCCATTTTCGAGTCTTGCATCCACAATCGGGTGCAGGGTATTAATCACACGGTTACAGCGGGCAACAATCTGCTGGATTACATCTTCAAGCTTTCCACTTGAAGTAAAGGTTTTATCCCAGGGAATCAGGTGTCCTTCCCGTTCAATGAAAATCTTGTCCCATCCGTTTACCATAATCTCGGTAATGCTGGTATCTTCAAGCAGTTCCTGAAGCACATCAAGCTTTCGGATAGAGCGGAATAATTCTTTCCTAAGATTCGCTTTTTCATTGAGGCTCAGACCGTAGCTTGGACCTTCCTGCAAAAGCAGTTCATCGATTTTTTCGAGAATTTCTTCATCATCAGATTCCCATAAAGAATTTAACTGCTCAAAAAGCTGATTTTGTAAGGTTAAAAAACAATCCATAAAATAAGTCTCCTTTGAAAACTTTAAAAACTAAAAGAGAAATCATAAAAGAAAAAGAATAAAAGAGAAAGCAAATGAAAAGATACAAAGAGGATTAGAGAAATCCAGTTAGAGAAAGTTCCTGTCTTACAGCGTCACCAAATGCACCGGATAAAAACGAATCTGGAAAATGAGAACTATCAGGAGGCGGAAGAAAACAAGAATGAGTTTTTTCTAAAATGTGCTCCTGTCTGGTATTGGTTAAATACGTTTTATACTGTTCGGATTTTGCCATGGAAACAGGTTCTTTTAAATTAGGCAGAAATAAAATATTACATTCAGAAAAAAGTGGAAGAACAGCTGAAAGATTTGGACCAAAATCAAGAACCAGAGTTTGATAAGGACTTTCTTCTCTTGTAAAAAGAGAGAAAAGCGCTTCACAGTCGGCAGAAGTAAGATTCCAGATATCCTGCGGAACACAGACAGGCGGGAGATAATGAAGCTGTCCAATTTTTTGAATCAGTGAGGCAAGAAAGGCGAAAGGATTTTCTTTCTTGTGTCGTAATAGATAAAAAAGGTCACCGATTGTATAGTTTGTATTGTTAGAAAGAAAATAAGACAGACCGGAGCAGGATTCCAAACTGATAAAAAGAGCGGGGTTTTTCTCGGAAAGAAGCTGGGAAGTGGCAAGGGCAAATGCGGTTTTTCCACAGCGGGCAACTGGAGAATAGATGCCAATCAGTGTCAAATTTTGTCTGACAGAATTTGTTGAGGCATCTGTTGTCGAGAAAATCTGCTTAGCGCAAAGATTCATCAGGTTTTGAAAGAGCTGACTGCATGGCTGATACTTGAAAAGACAGGGCAGATTTTTCTTATAGGAGAGATTTTCTTCGGAAAGCAGAATCAAAGTTTCAGAAAAAAGAGAAATAAGCTGAGGAGTCAGCATGGTTTCTGTGGCAAGAAGCATAGAAATCGAATGTTCAGAATGAAACGCAAGAAGTTTTTTAAGAGAAGTAAAGGGAAGAAATTCTAAAGAAAGATGACAGTTTTGTTGAAAGCCTGAGCAGAGCCGGCAGACAAAATCTTCTTTGGAATCATAAAGGGCAATAATTTTTTTAGTCATAGACAAAATCCTCCAGTTAAGAGCAGGGTGGCAAGAAAAATGGGGACGGTAAAGTGGAACTGTTCCGGACAATTTTCAGATTTCATATAGGGTTGAATTTGTTTTAGAAAAAAAGTGTCTGATACATAAGAAAAGAAATAAGAAATTCGTTCTATAAAATAAGTAGGGCTTAAAAATAACAGGCAGGAAATCAATGCGCCGATAAAGAATGAAAAAGCAATCAAGGAAAAAATGCCGGAAAGATCAAGAAAAATGCCAAGCGTACCCAAAAGCTTTAAATCTCCAGCCCCCATTGCGTGAAAAAGAAACAGTGGAAATAAAATCAGGATGGGAAGAAAAAAATTTTTCAGGGAGAAAAGCAGACCAAAAAAGCCGTTTTGAACTAGCTGATAAGAGAAACCCAGAAGAATACCAAGAAAAATCCAGAGATTTGGAACTTTTTGAAGGAATAAGTCACAGCAGAGAGCTCCGGCAGATAAAAAAAGCAGGATTTGAGCCTGTAAGGGCATAAATGTACCAGTCCTTTCTGAGAAAATGGGTAAAAATAATGGAAAAATTATAAAAATAAGAAATAAAATAACTTCGACGAAGTGAATTAAGAATTAAGATGTGAATGATTATATACTTTATTTCGCCCAATGTCCAGTTAAAATGACATAAAAAAAGATTTTTGTTAAGACTTCACAAAATTACTATTTGCAATAAGCGCCATTTTCAGTTAAAATAGATGTTATACAATTAGGTGGACAAAAAGTCCATTGCTGAAGGAGAATAGCCATGGGTGTAATTGTATTTTTAGGTGACAGTATTACAGATGCGGGGAGAACCACCTCTTGCCCGCCGCTTGGGAATGGGTATGTAAAGGGATTTGCAGACTCCGTCAGTCAGGATTGGAATGTTTTAAATCAAGGAGTTGATGGTTACATTACGGAACGAATTGCAGAAGACCTGCATAAGGACTGTATTGCGTTTCATCCGAATTATGTAAGTATCCTTGTAGGAATTAACGATGTAGGACTGATAGCAGAAGCCGATACAACAGAGCATGAAAAATTGTATATGTTGGAAGATAGTATTCGTGCTTATCACGAAATGTTATTTGATTTATCCCGAGAGACGCAGGCAGAAATCATCACACTGGAGCCGTTTATTTTCCCGAAAGATGGAAAATATGAAAATTGGGTGCCTTGGCAGAAAAAGATGTCAAAGAATATTAGAAAACTGGCGCGTAATTACCACGCAAGATTTATTTCGGTTCAAGAACCTCTTAATCGCGAGATTGAAAGATTGGGACATGATGCCATCACCACAGATTGTATTCATTTGACCGCAAAAGGTCATGAAATTCTGGCAAAAATTGTCAGAGATGGATTTGGACTTTAAAACAAGGGAGAGAGTATAGTTGTTAAAATACTCTCTCCCTTGTTTT
>JAIIAN010000173.1 GCA_022717655.1 Bacillota bacterium
GTCCGTTTTCTGCGGCATATTTTCTTTTATGTCGATAGTCCGTAAGGGCATTGAGGCCTTTATCCACTTCAAAAATGACATCTCCGCCTCGTCCTCCGTCACCACCATCTGGTCCGCCATTTGGGACATAGAGTTCTCTACGGAAGCTCACATGACCATCTCCGCCTTTTCCTGAACGGATAATAATCTTTGCTCTATCTGCAAACATAATAACCTCTATCTTTCTTTATAATCTATATAAAATAAAGTGGACAAGTCCACTTTTCCTACATTTACCAATATACAAAAAGTGGCTTCAAACCTGAACGATTTGAAGCCCCATTTTTAAAACTTATTCTGCAGTTACTGGAACAACAGAAACCTGTTTTTTATCTCTGCCTTTTCTTTCAAAACGAACAACACCATCTACTAATGCAAATAATGTATCGTCTCCACCGCGTCCAACATTCACACCTGGATGAATTTTTGTTCCACGCTGTCTGTAAAGAATGTTTCCGGCTTTTACAAACTGTCCGTCTGCTCTTTTAGCGCCCAGTCTCTTGGATTCGGAATCTCTACCATTTTTAGTAGAACCAACACCTTTTTTATGAGCGAAAAACTGAAGGTTCATTCTTAACATGCCTTACACCTCCTCGAATATAACATCAATATATTGCATATTTTCTTCTTCATTCTCTATTCCCTGAAGTCCTAAGATTAGAGACTTCAGCAGCAGGGTTGTATCATCAGAGGGTTTATCCTGCTCCAGTCGAAATTCAATCCGTCCATCCTCTTCTTTTACATCTGCTGTAAATGCATCCGAGGTAAAAGCTTCGATGGAATTGATTGCATTTAAGACAAGGGCGGATACCGCTGCACAGATAATGTCTTCACCTGCATTTGCATATCCCGCATGATCCCATGCGTCAAATCCAATTACAACACCATTTTTTTGATAAAATGTAACTTTTGTCATAATTAAGCGTTGATTTTTTCGATTTTAACTTTGGTAAACTGCTGTCTATGACCGTTTTTCTTGTGGTATCCGGTTTTTCTCTTATATTTGTAAACGATAACTTTTTTTGCTTTACCGTTTTCAACTACAGATGCAGTTACAGATGCATTAGCAACATCTTCGCCAACTTTTAAACCATCGTTGTTTACAGCAAGAACCTGGTCAAATGTAACAGTTTCGCCAGCTTCTGCTCCAAGTTTTTCTACTCTGATAACATCGCCTTCGGCTACTTTGTACTGTTTACCACCTGTTGCAATAATTGCGTACATATGGCACCTCCTATTATCATTACTCGCCAGAATATGGTGACCGACTTTTTCACGGTGCTTAAAACCTCTCTGTGCGGCATACTCGAATATCTTAGCATGCTTTTTTTGATTCGTCAATATCTTTTGCTAAAAAAATACAATCTTTTTTAAATTCTTTTTCCGTCAAGAACTGCTTCTTTTAAACAGTTCCCTTCATAAACCAGTTTTAATGAGAAAAATGGACGGTTTTCCTGCAGTAATCTTAAGAAAATCCGATCACCTTCCCAAAGATTTAGATTAAAGATTTCGTTTTTACGAACCCATTCCAAGACTCCCTCATTGCAGGCACAAAGTGTTCCTTCATAACCATCTGCGGTATACAGACACATGTATTCCGTTAGTTCAGAACCTTTATCCTTTAATAAAAATGTTACAATTCCACGGAAATGATAAGAAGTCAGAGTAAGACCTGTTTCTTCTTTTACTTCCCTTAACAAACAGTCCTCCGGACTTTCATCTTTTTCAAAATGTCCACCCACGCCAATCCATTTTCCTTTATTGACATCATTTTTCTTAGATATACGGTGAAGCATAAGGTAACTGTCTTCTTTTTCAATATAGCAAAGCGTTGTAAGTATGGATTTCATAGTTTTTTCCTCGATTTTTATTCTTCTGCCAATTCTTCAGCAAGAGATTTCTTAATTTTCTTTCTGGTTACCTCTACAATGTTTAATTTTGTAATATCTACCACATTTCCCTTTACTGGGTCTTCATTTAAATAACGCTGAAGTACATGCATCAGTTCTTTTTTATCTTCTTCTCTTTTTAAATTAATAAAATCAATCAAAATCATGCCGGAAAGATTACGCATACGAAGCTGTCTTGCAATTTCGCCTGCTGCCTCAAGATTAATTTTTCGATAAGTTTCCTGTACTTCTTTCTTTCCGATATATTTTCCGGTATTAACATCAATTGAAACAAAGGCTTCTGTCTGCTGAATCACCAAAAAGCCACCGGATTTTAACCAGACTTTTTCAGAAAGCGCTTCTTTTAAAGCTTTTTCAATCGAATAAACTTTACAAAGAGGCAGTAACTCATCTTGATAAAAACGTAATTTCTTTGTTTCTATTCCATAATGCTCTAAATAGACCTGAATGGTTTCAAACAGTTCTTTATCATCAGTCACAATCTCTTCCAGCTCATCTGCATACAAATTTTGAAGCGCCTGAAGATATGGAGGCATAGAAACAAATAATTTTGAAAAACAAGTTCTCATTCCTGCTTTTTTTTGAATTTCTTTTAACTGAACATAAAGATGGTCTAATTCTTCTAAAATTTCGGCATCTTCTGCATGAGCACTATTAGTACGAAGAATGACTCCGGCATCCTCTGGAAGGTGAGCTTGTAAAAGTTCCCGTAATTCTTGTTTTCTCTGCACCTTTAATTTTCCTGAAAAACCCAGCGGTTCAAACTTTGAAGTTAAGACAACATAACGACCGGCCAGATTTAAATCACAGGTTACACAAGGAAGCTTGCCACGAATGGACTCTCTACATACCTGTACTAAAAGTTCATCACCAATACAAACTCGATTATTTTTTTTCTGATTTACAAAAAATGGCTCTGCTTTTTCCTCTAAGGAATAATAACAGATAATTCCATTTTCGATTTCGATAAAGGCTGCACGAATGTTTTCGGCAATATTTTTTACTTTCCCAATGTAAATATTTCCAAGAATAGATGCTTCCTCTTTTTTATACAGGTCAAGCTGACAGATTTTATAGCCGATATCAAGTGCTGCAACAATTTTTTCTTTTCCTTTGACATGTATAGGAGTGATAATTAATTTACTCAATTTCTTCTCCTAAATCCTCTAAGGAAACCAGATTTCTTGCTTCATCACTACCAGTATCTGCATAAAGCTCACAGCGATGAAACATAAATTTTAAATTCTCATAAGAAATCTCCGTAAATGCTGCAAATGCTTCCATTACAAGTTCTGGCTTTGTGTTATTGGAACTGCCTGCTGCAAGCTGCATAAAAATTTCATCATTTTCTTCTAAAGAAAGTTTATAAATAAATGGACGGATATCCAGTTCTTTTTCACTTTTTTTCGTTTTCTTTAAAATAACAATTTCTTTTTGTGCTTTAAATTCTTCTAATTTTTCTTTCCAGTTTTCTGGAAGCTCTGCACTTTCACGAAATTTCAAGCGATAATCCGCTGCTGCAACCAGTGACATTGCTTTGGAAGCTTTGCCATCCTCTACCTGACGGATGCTTAAAATTTTCATTCCCTCTGCCATCGCATCATTTAAGCGTTTTACCATATCAGAAGAAGTAGTTGCACTTTTTAATTCCATATCAAAATATTCACCGGTACTTGTGATACCAACTCCAAGAGGTGAGGCGAATGACATAATCATGTGGGGACTGAATCCTTCTGAAAATGCGACATCTAAGCCGGCACGCTTAACTGCTTTTTGGAAATAACGCATAATATCCAGGTGACCGATAAATTTCATAGCCCCTTCTTTTGCAAATTTTACTCTAACCTTCAATGCATACCCCTCCTTTATATTTTCCTGCACCACAGCCGGAACATTTCATACGGCAGTTTGGCGTCACCGTTTCTTCCATTGCTGTTTTCCATTCTTTTTGTAAAAATTTCTTTGTTACACCTGCATTGATGAAGTCCCATGGCAGCAGTTCATCGAGTGGACGCTGTCTTAAGGTATAGAATTCAGGGTCGATATTTAACTCTTCAAATGATTCCATCCATAAATCATAACGGAAGTATTCGGACCATGCATCAAAGAGAGCACCTTTTTTATAAGCGAGCTCTAATACATCGGCAACTTTACGGTCACCTCTTGCCAAAATCCCTTCTAATACCGTAACATCTGCTTCATGATAGTTATATTTAATGCTCTTTTGATTTAACTGGGCACGAATCTCTGATTTTACGATTTTAGCACGGTCAAGGTATTCTTCTTTTTTACACATCGGAGCCCACTGGAATGGAGTAAATGGTTTTGGAACAAAGAAAGACGTACTTACCACAATCTGACATCTTCCGTGACGTTGGTCTTTTGGAATTTCATAATATTTTTTTGCAACTTCTTCTGCCAGATGTGCAATTCCTTTCATATCTTCTTCGGTTTCTGTTGGAAGTCCTAACATAAAATAGAGTTTTACACGAGACCAGCCACCCTGAAAGGCTTTAAAAGAGCCATTTAAAATATCTTCCTGAGTCAGACCTTTATTAATTACATTACGCATTCTCTGCGTTCCTGCTTCCGGTGCAAAGGTCAGACTGCTTTTTTTGATATCCTGTACTTTACTCATAACATCCAAAGAAAAAGCGTCAATACGAAGCGATGGAAGCGAAATATTTACATTACGCTCGGAACATTCTTCAATTAAAAAGTCAATTAACTCTGGAAGCTTGGAATAATCACTGGAACTTAAAGAACTAAGAGAAATTTCTTCATGTCCTGTACTTTCCAGCATTTCTTTTGCGGTTTCCTTTAAAAATTCTACATTTTTTTCACGGGTCGGACGATAAATCATACCTGCCTGACAAAAACGGCATCCACGAATACAGCCTCTCTGGATTTCCAGTGTGACACGATCTTGAGTTGCCTTAATAAATGGCACAACAGGTTTCTTTGGATAACAGACATTATCAAAATCCATAACGACCTGTTTATCAATCGTTTCTTTTGCATGTTCATTATTTGGATGAAATGCTGCAAGTGTTCCATCTTCGTTGTATTCGGCATCATAAAATGCCGGAACATATAACCCTGGAATTTCTGCTGCCTTTTCCAAAAATTCTTTTCTGCTCTTTCCAGAGTTTTTCCAGATTTTATATTCATTTAACAGTTCGTCAAATACCGTTTCCCCTTCTCCAATATAGAAAATATCAAAAAATTTCGCCAGAGGTTCTGGGTTGTATGCACAAGGTCCGCCACCCATCACGATTGGGTCATCTTCACCTCGCTCAGAAGCATGAAGCGGAATCTGGCTTAAGTCTAAAATCTGGAGGATATTGGTATAGCACATCTCATACTGTATAGTAATACCAAGGAAATCAAAATCTTTAATGTTATCTTGCGATTCAAGCGCAAAGAGTGGAATATTTTCTTTCCGCATAATGGCATCTAAGTCCGGCCATGGGGAATAAACGCGCTCGCACCAGGTATCCTCGCGTCTATTGAACATATCATATAAAATCTGAATTCCGAGATGGGACATTCCGATTTCGTAGACATCCGGGAAGCACATCGCAAATCGAATGTCGACCTCATTTTTATCTTTCATTACTGAGTTGATTTCATTCCCGATATAGCGGGCTGGCTTCTCGATTTCTAGTAATATTTCATCACTTAATGCTAGTTTTCTCATATTTCTCCTTCCGTAATTGCTTTTATTTTATATATTTTCGCCAAACCATATGTTCGACTTCTTTGATAATCTTCTTAACAAAAGATAATATTTTTTGTTTTTTTATGCTTCTATTTTTTCACTTTTTCGTCCTTGGCATGGCAAAAAATAAAGCATTGCGACTATTATTATAAATTCCAAATTTCATAGCACTTTTTGGGTGAATAGAACACAATTCAATATTATATAATATTTGCTCATATTTTACTACTCATTTTCTTTGGAGATTATCATTCTTATAAAAGGTGTTTTTTGTACAGGTTATACAAAAAATTGATTTTTTTATTACGACTGAATAGTATTTATCCGAATGACAATTTTTACAAGATTATTCCTTAAAAAGACTATCTTTTTCAAATAATGCTATTTCATAAGTGTCGATAAAAATCATCATTATAAATAATATGGAATTTAAAAAAAGCTGAAGCAAAGTAGAAAAAGGTTACATAAATGCAACCTTTTAATTGATTAAGACAAAGATAGCAAAAATGCATTTGCAATTTTATCAGAAAAAACTGTACCAACCTGTTCTTGAATATATTTGTTTACCATATATT
>JAIIAN010000174.1 GCA_022717655.1 Bacillota bacterium
GTTACTTACTTTGATATTTTAATACGTTAATACTTTCGTAGGTTTGTATTTTAAGCCAACAGAACACACGGAAGATACGGAAAAGTTTTAATTGCTTTGTTTCTGTTCATTTCGTGTATTCCGTTGGAACTCTCACAATGTCCGATGTTTCACGCACGTTTTTGTACCTTTATTAGTGGAAAGTTCGAGGTGTCGGACTGGATGCGGAATCATAGAATAACCGTAAAATATCCGTAAAATACGCATAGAATACGCTAAGGGCCGTTTTTAGCTTGTTTTCGGCTGTTTTTCTGCGGAATGTTTCACGATTTTCGTTGTTCGTCCATGCCCACGTTTTCCAGCAACATATTTTTCCACATCTTAATTTTTAGCATTATGCCAAAAGTAAGATTCGCGACTGATATTCAGTCAATCTCAGGTAAGTTGTGCTCCAAGGAGGGCGTGATTTACAGTGTGAACAAACAGACGGGTGAGACCTACCGTTCCGACCGTCATAGTCATCATGATGCCAACACTGCCAAGCAGCAGCAGATCCGTGCCACTTTCAAAAAGAAGGCGCAGTTTGCGTCCTCTTGGTGGAAGCAGAACCATCCGTCCGACAAGTCGGCCAAGGGCACGGAGGCTTACCTCGCCGTGATGAAGGCATACAAGGCGCAGCACAAGATCGGCAACCCCTACAGCTTCATGCGCTCCCTCGTCACCGACGACCTCAAGGTAATGCTTGCTGGCAATGACATCACGGGTGGCGTGAAGCCCGGCGGCTCCACCACTGAAGGTGGCGGCGGCGGTCAGAAACCTGGCGACGAGGTGGACGCATAGTCCGTCGCCTCGCTAAGGCTAAAATTTCCCACGGTAGGCACACGGCTTGCCGTGGGATTTTTTGCTTGCTATGTCCGTAGAACGGAAAGCAAAAAGTGCCGCTATCCTCACGGACAACGGCACACACCGAATTTATAACATAGCAAAATACTATGCTAATATCGTTTACTCCGCCGCCACGCTTGCACTTATCTTTGCGCCACACGAGGGGCAGATGGTTTGTATCTTGAACTTCGCAGCAGGAGCCTTCGTACATTGGTCTTCTGGCGGAAACAGCTCGGTTATCTTCACGCCCAATGCGTCGGCTATCTCATATAGGTTGCTTAGGTGAGGATTGCCGTTTATGCGTGCACCGAGAGCCGAAGAAGTCAGTGTGCGTTTATTGTTGTCCTTGTCGGTAACGGTGATTCTTGCTGCAAGGTCGGGAAGAGTAAGGCCCTTCTCCTTCATTATCGCAGATATGCGGAGATTGTTTCTTCTTTTTTTCATTTTAAAATGATTTTGAGTTTTTATTTCTGTAAAGTATCATAAAGTGATGCAAAGATATAAACAAACTTTGAATAAACAAAGAAAGTTGCGTAAAAATATAACATAAAACTAAGTCTTCTTTGTTTTGTTTGGAAATATCCCAAAATAAACTTTTATCTTTGCAGCGCATTTGTAATAAAACTGATGCAAAATAACGAATTAATAACTTATAAGCAACATTATTATGCAAGAAACAAAAGTAACCATTGAGTTGGGCAAGGAAGATTTGCAGCTTGCCACCACCGGAGTAATCAAACAGCTTACACTCAATCCTCCTACTGCCGAGGAATGTGACACCGCATACTATATGGGCGTGCAGGTGCTCTTTGATGTACTGGAGTCTACGTTTAAGGACAAGGGGAAGGAGTAGCGTATGCTGTATGATTTGACCCGGATGAACGTGCAGCGGACTAAAGATTATCTTGCCGACACTTATAATAAGCATATAGATAACAGCAGCGATATGCTTATGCGCGTTCGTATTACCCGACGTGTATTGTCGGTGCTTCATCTTCATCCCGATTGGAATGAGGATGATATTTTCCGTAAGGTGCAGGACGCATTTCGCAAGGGCAAAGGCACAGATATTGCACGAAAGATAGACCGCGAACTTTATAGTTATTTTAAACAGTATTGGCTCGATATTATCAAGCTCGAAGACATTGAAATAGGCAAGGAGTTTGATCACTACGCACAATGGAGCAACGTCCATCTGACGCAAGAGCAGTATATCGCTAAGGCAAGAGCCAAATGGGGCGATGCCTACGACTATTCAGAGAGCGTTTTTCTTGCAGGATTGAAGCCTATCACTATTCGCTGTATCAAGCACGATCATTTTTTCACGGTGCAAGTGGGCAATCATATTAGTACAAGCCAAAGACCTTTTTCTGGCGGATGTCCTTTGTGCGCCCAAGAAAGACTTGCGGAATACAGACGAAAGCAACATGAGGAAACTTTAAGGAAAGCTAAACAGAAAAAGAGAACCTATAAGACTAAGTCCCGTTTGACACCTCAAGAGCGTTTTCTTAAAAAGGCAAGTGCAATGTACCCCGACTATGATTTTTCGCGTGTAGAATATAAAGACAGTGAAACTTATATCGTTGTCGTATGTCCTGCTCATGGCGAGTTCAAAATTAGGCCTCGCACACTTCTGAGAGGAGAAAAAGGCAAAAAACCACATGGCTGTTGGAAGTGTAACGGCATGGTACCACCCTATGAGCGAGAGAGCGGAATGGAATATTTTAAGCGTAGGATGCACGAGCTGTATGGCGATAAATACACGTTCGTATGGAGTGATTTCAAAAGAAAAGAGTCTCAAATCCGTTTCACTTGTAAACAGCATGGCGAACAGCACCGTAGCGCAAATGTGTTGTTAGAAGGAAAAGGCTGTGAGTATTGCAATGGCAAACTTTGGCCTCCTGATTGGATAAAAAACGCACGGGCTGTGCATGGAGATAAATACGAATACGACGAAAGCCGACCGCCCCGATTGGCTTCTGATTATATCAGATACAAATGTCCTGTGCATGGATGGCAGGAGACTCGTTATGATTGTCATGTACAGCAAGGCTGTGGCTGCGCATTGTGTGCAGGAGTTGTTAATAAGCTGTCTGCTGATGAAAGAAAACAAATGTGGATAGAGAAATGCAAGAAGCGTTATCCAGGCAAGTATTCGTATCGTGATGTGGTGTATGTCAATAACGACACGCCAGTGAAAATATATTGCAAGGAACATCATCTTACTTTTGAAACCACACCCGATACCCATAGCAGAGGTGCAGGAGGCTGTCCGCTTTGCACTAAATCGGTTGGCGAAGTGGAAATATACAAATGGTTAAGCGAACACGATGTTCTCTTTGAAACTCAAAAAAAATTGCCCAACGAGAATATGTTTTGCAAGCGTCAATATTTGTTGGCAGATTTCTATCTGCCCGACCTTAATCTGATAATCGAAATGAATGGGCAGCAACATTATCAGTATGTGGAGCATTTCAACACTAAGGATTGGACGTTTGAGGATCAGCAGATACGCGACGACACCTTGCGAGCATATTGCTGCGACCACGGGGTGAATCTGCTTGAGATAAAGTATGACGAGATTGACCGCATACCTAAAATCCTTGCTAAAGCGATAAAGAAATACGGCAAGCGATAGCCATAGCATGAGGTAGGGCAGAACCTTCTACCCTACCCCATTCTTCTCCTCTGCATATCGCGGAATGTTGGTTACGAGAAAAGCGGTGGCACAGTTAGGGCATACCAACACCTGCCGTGCGTTCTGCGGCTCTTGTGCAAAGAGCGGACCTAAGCGTTCACGCTCGGCATACTCCTTCAGCTTCTCGAAGCTCACCTTTGGCTCTTCGATGATAGTGCCATCGGGAGCCATGCGATAGAAGAAGTCGCGAGTGTCAACATCTATTGCCCATGCTATCTTGTAGATAGTGGATAGCGTAGGGTTGCCCGTAATCATCTGCGACACGGCTGCTTTAGTCACGCCCAGTCGTTCTGCCACTTGCACGGTGGTGAATCCCTTGCGGTGGATGGTCTCCATAATATTCAGTTCAGTAACGGGAGCGTATGGCTGCACCACCTTGTGCCCGTCTTTCTTTATCTCGATGTCTACCATATATATATTGTGTTTTGTGTTGTTTGTGATACACAATGTAATAAATTTATTTGGCGCAGAATTATTTTTGTGATATGTACTTACCAACATCTATTCTTGTTTAAGCCACTATTACCCCATAAATCCAGAAGTATCCTTCCATACAATAAAAGTGGCACGATATTTGAATGCAAAAAACAAGGTGCTACCCTTTTTGGGTAAGCCTAATCCTTTACCTCAATCAACAAACTCTCCTGATTCTTTTCAATCAAGAAAACGGAGCAAAATATTAAGAATGAAACAAAAGAAATACGTTTTCTTCAGGTATTCGTTCAACGAAGATCCTGATTCTACACCAGACCAACGAGTGGATAACGACAAGATTCAGGATCTCTTTGGCGACATTTTTGTCGCTGGAGAGAAATTGAAGATTTATATGAAGAAAGGTAACGGCGAGGTGACTTTGCGAAATGACGTCATTACCAAATGCGACGACATCATAGTGTATCGACTCAACGACGACAAGGACGTAAAGATAACCTTGCCTACAGGTACCGCTACCAACAATATTGACGACTACGCGGACAAGACGGAGCCTTCGTTCCCGTTTTGTCATCTGATTTTTCACAATCAGCCTGGTGTGCAGTATGTGGCTATAGAGAAAAACTATGCAGCCTTCAACGGCAACTTGAACCGAATAACAAAGATTCTTGCCACCAACTTCAACAGAATGCTCAAGCAATATGGTTACACTATTCAGTTTGAAGCCATATATATGCAAGCGTTGGCATGGGATGTGGTAAAAAGGCGTTGCCGCGAAAACGACGATTATGTAACCCAGATTAGCCTGAATGTCAAGCGCGACAAAGAGAAAGAGACTTTTGCCGACTTCTCGCGCAACGACAACATTAATGGCCTTATACAAGAGGCTGAAGACAACGAGGCTAAGGAGGTGTTCATTGGAAGCAAATTCGAGAAGGGAACTAACGAGCAGAGTATAAAGAACTCTATCGACACGATGTTTCATATCAACCAATTCATAACAAAGAAGGAATGTGAATTGAAGGTGAAACTGAGTAAGAGCGGAGTATTGTGCCTTAATGACGAGGTTGTGCCCATGTATTTCTTGCCACACATGGCTATAGAGCGTTTTCAGCTAAGAACCACGGTTTCTACAGACGAGAACGACTACGAACTTCTGAGATGGCTTAACGACTGCATTAGAGATATAAAGAAAACAGAAGATGAAACAACGCCTCCAGCAAAACTCGCTTGACCTCATACACGACTCTCTAAAGGACGACGTCGTTCTGAGGATTGTGGACATCAGTTGTAAACAATTTGAGAGCCGTATGAATGTCATGCGGTTCTCAACAACCGAGATTTACATCGAATCCGTATCGCTCTTGGATGAAATCAGAAGACAATCTACCGACTTCGATTTCCCTAATGCCTACGACAATCTTTTATGCCGACTGCGCAACTACGATGAGAGTCAAGAGAATGTTGATGCAAGGCTGGCTGCATCCGTAATAATTGTTTTTACGGCTTACATTATCTTTATCTGCATCAGCGTGAATGAAAATTATAAATATTGGGCTCTTGACTTGCTGAAGACTGTTCCCGAAGAGGCTGACTATAAGAATATGCTAAAACTTATTGCGTCACGACTCTCTTCTAAGCTGCAAGACGAACTAAGAGACTGTATGTGTAGTTATATCAAGCAGCCTGACAAATTGTTCTCCAAACAGGTTGATGACATCATACGCTATAATGGCATGGAGCAGGAACTTACAAACGCTCTTAAGCCGCATTTCTATAGCGACAACCAACTTGCCAACGTTATTGCTTACATCAAAGAGATAAAGGAGGCTAATGGCAATCCTGCTGTTACGAGAATTACGGTTCAGTATATCAAGGACAAGAAAATATCCAACTTCGACAATTCGCATAAGCGCCCTCTTTGGCTAATTCTTCATGATCATGGTTTATACAACGCCAAAGTTGAGAATTGGAATAAAGCCGTAAATGTGTAGTCTGTATGGAAATTTTCCGTTTGATTCCTCGTCATTAACTGTAAATTCCTCACAAATTCCTCAATAATTCGTCAGAATTCCTCGTCGGCAAGGAATTTCTGACGTTTTTTTATTTCATGTTGTCAATTATAGCTTTATTCAGGCTGTTTTTCCAGTGAAAAGAGGCTGTATTCCTTGATTATTTCCTTATCAATTCCTTTTGATTCCTTATCATTCCTTGG
>JAIIAN010000175.1 GCA_022717655.1 Bacillota bacterium
TCATCCTGCGTCGCATTTAATTCAATCCAGCTTCCATCTTGATTTTGACAAAATCCCTTAATACGAAATACCTTGCCACAAGATGCATCTTCTAAGATTTTTTTCACCTGTGTTTTTAAAGTCCCGGCATCTAATTTCACATCCATAAAATAAAGAGATTCAAACCCACTTTCCTGTGATACATCCCTCTTTTCATAAGACTCCTGAACATATCCGGCTTGTGCAATCTCGGCAAAATCATCTTCCGATAATTCACTGCCATCTCTTCTCATAATCATCTCATCTTCCAAAATCCGATTACACTGGATTTTTCTCAGTGCCTGATTTAAAGTGGCAATGGTTGTATTGATTTCTTCTTCCGTTGCTTCTTCTGAACGGCTTAAAACGATTTTTCCCGCATGAGCAGTTTCGGATGCCAGCAGATACTCGGCTTCCTCCGATAAATTTCTTTCTAATTTTGCATTTACAACTGTAATCACACTTCCAATTTGATACCATTTATCTAACGGTTCATCACGAAGCACATCAAAAAATTCATCTACATCATAAATTCCTGAAGGTTCCACTAATATTCGGTCATAACCACACATTCCCATTGCGATTAATTTCGTGCGAAACCGTCTTCTATGTGTCTCTTTATCACAGCCTCCGGCAATCATTTCGAGTTCACATTTTTCACCTTCCAGTTCCTGTAACAGCATCATGTCTACATTGACAGCGCCATAATCATTTTCCAAAATTCCAATATTAAGCCCTTGATTCATTAAATATTCTGCATACTTCTTTATAAAAGTGGTTTTTCCTGAGCCAAGAAAACCCGTAATTAAATCAATTGTAACCATATTTATATTGCACAATCCTCCCTCAAATCAATTTTTTC
Organism: Bacillota bacterium; assembly: GCA_022717655.1. GTDB lineage: Bacteria > Bacillota > Clostridia > Lachnospirales > Lachnospiraceae > Blautia. Next base: position 881 of record JAIIAN010000175.1, read on the forward strand.
ATGAATCTGCATTTCATAACTATCCAATAAGATAAGTCCCTCTGTATTTTTTTCAAAATCAAACGTATTGATTCTATCTACATGTGTCCGTATCAAAATCATATATATGCATTTTTTTGTTTTACTTGCCTTTATTAACTTGCTGACTGCCTCATCTAATGTTTCATCTTGCTTTTGAATTTTAACAGACACTGGTTTTCCATCTATATACTCTTTTAAAAATCCATCAATTCCATTATTTCTTTGAACTGGTATCGCTCCTATCATTTTTAATAATTCTACCTGCTGTTCCGTCTGTTTTTGATAGGATGCTCTTCCTTTTTTCAATAAAAAAGATTCTGTCTTTACCAGTTTTTCTAACCGTTCTTTTGTTAAATCAACTGCTTCCTGCGATATATCAATTCCCAGATAGCCCCTTTTTAACATTTTTGCGGCAACTACTGTTGTACCTGAACCAACAAATGGGTCTAATACGATATCACCTTCCTCCGTTACAAGTTTGATAATCTGTTCTAAAAGAATAAGTGGTTTTTGTGTTGGATATCCTACTCTCTCCTTTGCTTTTGGATTTAAATAAGGTATTTCCCACACGTCAGATAAAGGAACACCTTTTTTACTTTTTCCTATAACACTCTCTCCATTTTCATCTATCTTATATTTTGATTTACCATTTTTATCTTTTATTCTATCTTGCAGTATTTGGTCAACATTTGTTGTTTCGGAATAATCTGTATAAATCCTATTGAACTTAAAATTAGAAGTTTTACTGTAAAACAAAATAACTTGATGATTATTTAAAAGACCTTTTTTAGAATTCGACCATCTTTTATAAAACCATATAATTTCACTTTGAAAATACTGCGTTCCAAAAATCTTATCTAGCAGGACTTTCAGATAATGAGAAGCATTTCTATCACAATGTACAAAAATACTTCCTGTATCTTTCAAAACTCTTTTACATTCTTCTAAACGCACTTCCATAAATTTCAGATATTCATCCATATCTTTCCATTTATCACAAAATGAAAACTTCTCATTCTTCTTACTTGATACTAAACTTTGAATATTTTGCGTAAAAAAAGGAGGATCCAGATAAATTAAGTCTATCTTTTCAGTTTCCATCTTTTTTAATGTTTCTAAACAATCAGCACACACCACGTTATTGTTTTGCATTCTATCATTCCTTTATTTTATTAAACATTTCTTTTAAATCTATCCCTGTTGCATGTTTCAGATAATTCCAGGCATCCTCTCCCGAATAATATTCTCCACCAATTTCTTCATATAATTTTTTTAAAGTTGCCTGTATACGAATTGCCTGTGCACGATTGGGTTCAAAAAACATAATTCTAATCGGTACATATCCTGCCTCTTTAATAATCTGAATTCTTTTGTTTTCTTTTTTTATATGGTCTCCATCTGTGGTTGCATCTTTCCATTTAATTTCATAAGCCTTATTACCAATTAAACAATCAATTTCAACCGTCTTTGGACTTTTATCAATGGTATTAGAAAGTTTTACCTTGACTTGTGCTTCTCTAAAAGCATACCGGAAACATTCAAGTGCCAGTTCTTCTAACATTGATCCTGCATATTTATAAAGGAATCGTCCCACATTTTGCTGATAATCAATTTGATATCCTTCTTCATTCGTAAATCCCAATGCATTATATATCATATAATGTTCATTACTATCTTCTTCCATTTCCTTTTTTCGTTCCCGAATTTTTTTCTGCAGTTTTTCTCTATATTGCTCTACTATTTTTAATAGTCTTTCTTCTTTATCCATCTTATTCTCCTATTAGCGTTTTCTCTTAATGTTTTTCTTTTCATTTTTTACTCTTATCTTCTTACAATTCTAGCATATTTTTTTGAAACAGACCAGATATCCTGCCTGAACTTTTTATTGACTTTTTTTATCAATCAGCGTAACATAAGCTACCGAAAAAGAATTTTTTACCCATTATAAGGAGAATGATTTAAGAATTTATGACAACAATGAAAACGCAAAATCCCCTCGGTTATGAAAAAGAATCCAAATTGCTTGTCAATTTTGCGATTCCCTGCATTATCTCAATGCTGGTGACCTCCCTTTATAATATTATAGACCAGATTTTCATTGGACAAGGGATTGGCATGCTCGGAAATGCCGCAACTAACATTGCATTTCCTCTTTCCACTTCCTGTACCGCACTCTCTCTTTTACTCGGGATCGGAAGTGCAACTAATTTTTCCCTGCATTTAGGGGCTGGAGAAAAAGAAAAATCTGCCCGCTATGCTGGAAACGGAATCTTTCTGATGGCAGTATTCGGACTTTGTCTGTTTCTTGCAACTACACTTTTTTTAACTCCAATGTTAAAATTTTTCGGTGCAACCACTGAAGTCCTGCCTTATGCCAAACAGTACACCCGCATTACAGCCTTTGGTTTTCCATTTTTAATTGCCAATACCGGAATGAGTAAATTAATTCTGGCAGATGGAAGTCCACGATATTCCATGATTTCTATGTTAATCGGTGCGATTGTAAATACAATCCTTGACCCGATTTTCATTTTCGGTCTGCATCTTGGAATGACCGGTGCTGCCCTTGCAACCATTATCGGACAGATTGTTTCTTTTAGTATCAGTCTTCATTATATGTTTCACTTTAAAAACATTGTGCTGAATCGAAGCTGCTTTCAAATTCAGCTGTCTTACTGTAAAGAAATTTTCCGACTTGGCGCAAGTGCCTGTTTTAACCAGATTGCCATGACTGTCGTACAGATTGTAATGAACAACACACTGGCACACTACGGGGCAAAATCCATATACGGAGGTGATATTCCTCTTGCCTGTGCCGGAATCATCACAAAAGTAAATATGATTTTTATGTCCTTTGTTATTGGAATTTCACAGGGTGTTCAGCCAATTATCGGATTTAACTATGGGGCAAAAAAATATAAACGTGTACGAAAAAGTTATCTGCTTGCGCTTGGTGTTGCAACTGTGCTTTCCGGCATTGCATTCTTCTGTTTTCAGGTTTTCCCAAGACAGATTATCAGCGTATTTGGAGAAGGAAGCGAATTATACTTCCAGTTTTCAGAACGTTACTTCCGAATTTATATGTTTTTAACCTTAATCAATGGAATCCAGCCGGTTACTTCAAACTTTTTTAACTCGATTGGAAAAGCTCAGCTCGGTGTCTTTATGTCACTCACCAGACAGATTTTATTCCTGCTTCCATTAATTATTATTTTCCCACTTTTTATGGGAATCGATGGTGTCATGTATGCAGGACCGATCGCCGATGCAGCTGCGGCACTTGTCTGCGGCTATTTTACCATTCGGGAATTAAAAGAGTTGACACAATTGGAAAAATTAACTCTGAATCTTTAAGTTAATGAACAAAAAAGCTTGTCCTGAATAAATTCATGTTCAAGACAAGCTCTTTTTAAACTAAATTTTAATTGATTTTACTTCGTTTTCTTTTCATTTCAGTTTTGAGTTAAGATAACGGAATATACCGATAATAATGACAACTGTTTCCTTTTGTCTCCGGCCCGGCTTCCTCATACCAGTTGTACTCGATTTCTTCGTTTTCGTCTGCCCAAAGTTCCGGACAATCCGTATACTCCCAATCCACCGGGATTTTATGTTCTTCCTGTAAAGATGCCTTTAACATCATCTGATGCAGTTCTTCTTTTTCGGTTTCATTTAATACCCCCGGTTTTGCCGACACAAAAAGTGATGTACCGGAGCGTGTTACTAAATCTGCCCACTGAGAATTTAATTTCCACGGAATATTCCCCATAATTCCTACGCAGTCTGCATCAATATCAAAGAATGTTCCATGCTGAGGCAGACAAAATGCCAGCGTATTGACTCCCATCATTTTGGTACGCTCCCAGGTTTTTCCACTGGTATCATCCCCGGTTCTCTGCATGTGCATCAAACCTGCCCCCAGATGTCCAATCGTATTGCATCCAAGAATCAGTACATGATATTCTTTGGCTGTCTCATAAATTGCACGATATAACTCTACTACAATTTCAGCACTTGTTTTGGATTTATCATAAAAGCTCCAGCCATCTGAAGTTGGGAACGGATTCATCTCAAGGCCCCATCTTCCAAAAATGTCAAATGTGGTAAAATCATGTTTGATTAACGTATATCCCCACTCACAGATGCGTTTCACGTCTTCTTTTATATATGCAAGCACTTCTGGATGTGACGGGTCAAGACAGCCGTTGTGAGAAATTCTCCATTCTTCCGGAATCGTCTCTTCTTCATTTAACAAAAAGCGCACCCAGATACCCGGACGTACTCCTTTTTCTTCCAATTTTTTTGCAAGTGCTCCCATGTCCGGGAATTTCTCATTTCCTTTTTTCCATGGTCCTCCATTGTATTCGTCCAACCGATGATGTTCCTGCCAGCAATCGTCAATGACCATATAAGGACGGTTTTCTGCGCCTTTTGTAATGTCTACAATATAATCGGTATCCTGTAAAATTTCTTTCTCTGAGCTGTCTCCATATGCATAATACCAGTTGTTGCTTCCATAAACCGGAAAATCCGGAAATACAGGATCCGTGCACATGCATTTACAAAATGCTTTTGCTGCTTCAAAAGAGGTACAATCATCTGCCTGCATTGCAACCACTTCAGCTGCTAACAGCTTTCTTCCTGAAAGTACAACCCCCGTTCCACCACAGCGTACATCCAAAACTAAGGTAATTCCTCTTGTATCAGCCTCCCAGAAACACATGGCAGAAGGACGAACTTTTACACCATATCCTGTCACGACTCCTTCATTTAATGCAAGAAAATACCAAGGCATAAAGCGTGTTCCGCTCATTCCCTTCCATTCTGCATCTCCATAAGTTCTCTCCCAGACTCCGCCAAGAATCTTTGACGTACGCTCAAGCGGAGTATTCCAGCGAAGCTTTACTGTTTTTACCGGTGAGTTATCTGCCGTAAGCCAGATTTCTCCATTTTCATTTGCTTCAACACAAATATCTTCTTTTTCAAATTTTGAACTGTTTTGTTCTCCAATAAAAGAACCTTCTTCACTCTCTACTGTAATGTAAGATGGTATTCCTAATTTTATTTCTCTTTTCTTCATAACTTTTTCCTCATCATATTTCTCCATGAAATGCACCTTTTCGGTTTTCAAATACTAATTCTTCTTTTGTCTGACGAAACGCTTTCGGACTTATATTTGTATAGAGCCGGAACATTTTCGAAAATGCAAGCTGATCCGGATATCCAACTGCCTCTGCCACCGCATTAATCGGCATATCTGTATTCTTTA
>JAIIAN010000176.1 GCA_022717655.1 Bacillota bacterium
TGATTGTATCAGGAGGGGGGCAAGCCCCTTCTGATAAGCTGCGTAGCAGCTATTTGGTTATGAGCAAGTAGCGAAGCGGATTGCGAATATCCACTTGACTTATTTTCCAAGCAGTTCTTTCTCAATTCTTTCTCTTGCTTCCGGCGCCTGTTTATCCATCTTTTCCGGAAATCCAAACATGGACACACACGCAATATTATCGCCTCCGACTTTCGGTGCGTCTGCTTTTAACTGCTTATTTGCGAAATCCATGTCCCTTAAGGTTTCAAAGATTCCATCAAAATCAACATCTCCTTCTCCCATTGCAAGGTGCTGATGAATCGTTACATCGGATTTTCCTCTTGCATTTAACCACGGTGGATTTGCAATGTAACGGCAATCTAAGGTCTGATTAAAGGTATCCGCAAATAATACATGAGTCAGCTCGTCTCCTGCATAGCGAAGCATGGAACGTACCTCTCCTTTTCCTTCATCATAGAAGAATCCATGAGGGGAAGAATAGACATATCCTAAATTTCTGGATCGGAACGATTTTACCATATCACAAGTCTCGTTATTGAGTTCACAAAAATCGTACGGATGAGACTGAATTTCTACACGGAGCCCTTCTCTCTCAATAATCGGAAGCAGTTCCTCCATCGAACGAAACCACATGCCATTGCAGATTTCCTGCTGATTCGGGTCACCGGATAATTCGGTATTAATAACCGGAACTCCCATATTGACTGCGATTTCAATCATTCTCTTCCAATTTGCAACTGCCATCTTACGCTGTTCTTCCGTCGGACCGGACCAACGGTAAACTACGATGAAAGAAGAAATCTCAACACCGGTTTCCCGAAGTGCTTTTCGATATTCCTGCTCACACTCTTTTGAAAAAAGCGGATGTTTATAAAATGGATTAATTCTTGGATGTGGAGACTGCTCAATATATTTATAACCCCAGTCTGCGACCTGATGAACCATACGATTGATATCCATCTGTTTTGCCAATACGTCTACATCAAATGCAATTTTCATAGTCTTATCCTGCCTTTCTTAAACTTTATAATCCACAAACCTTGCGGATGTACTTACGTGCCTTGATTGCATATTCTAATGGATTTGCTTTTGCAGGATCCTGTTCTGCCTCTACAACAACCCAGCCCTCATAGCCTGCTTCTTCTAAGATAGAAAAGATTGGTGCAAAGTCTACATTTCCATCTCCTGGTACAGTAAACACGCCTTCTCTGACTCCTTTTAAGAAGCTCCATCTCTCAGCTCTTGATTTTTCCACCATTTCTTTACGGATATCTTTTAAATGGACGTGTTTGACACGGTTCACATATTTTTTCAATACATTTTCCGGATTAATTCCTGCAAATGATAAATGTCCACTGTCAAAGAGTAAAAATACCAATTCAGGGTCTGTCAATTCCATAAATTTATCAATTTCTTCTTCCGTCTGTACGACTGTTCCCATGTGATGATGAAAGGTTAAGGTCATTCCTTTGTCTTTTGCAATCTTTCCGAGTTTATTCAAACCGTCTGCCAAAAGTTTCCACTCTTCCTCATTCATGATATACTTGCCTTCCCATACAGGCTGTTCCATTTTTCCCTGAATACTATAGCTCTGCTCGGAAACACCAATCACCTTTGCACCCATCTCTTTTAAGAAATCAGTTGCTTTGATAAATTCTTTTTCTGTTTCTTCATAAGGTCTGGAAATCAGGAAAGAAGAAAACCATTGATTACAGATAGAAAGATTTCTTAAATCCAACGCTTTCTTTAACACAGCTGTATCAGTCGGATATTTTCCGCCCACTTCAGAACCGGTAAATCCAGCTAATGCCATCTCACTGACACACTGCTCAAATGTATTCTCTTTTCCAAGGTCCGGCATATCATCATTTGTCCACGCAATCGGAGCAATTCCAAGTCTTACTTTATTCTTATCCAGCATTTTTTATTCTCCTTTTTCCTTGTTTTTAATATACTCCAGTATCATAGCAACCGCACCCTCTACGCCGGTCTTTGATACATTTACTACCATGTCATAGTGTTTCGGGTCATCTCGTTTGATTCCCGTAAAGTGTTCATAATAGTCATTTCTTAATTTATCTCTCTGATTTAAATCAGCCAGTGTCATTCCATCATAATATTCTTTTGCCTCCTTTGCACGATAATCATCATCTGCATATAAGAAGAAAGAATAGGTATGAGGAGTTTCTTTTAACACAAAGTTTGCACAACGACCTAAAAATACACCTGGTGCTTTTTTTGCAAGTCCTCGAATCAGACGACTCTGTGTCTCAAACATTTCTACAGGGCTCATATCTCCAACTGTTCCGGATACCGAATACGAATACGGCGAGAACGTAGTTTCTACTGTTCCATAATTATAAGTATCCAGATATTTCTGAACGCTTTCCAAATCCGCATTTTCCATTCCCATCTTTTCTGCTAAAAGGCAGATAATCTGACGGTCATAGAGACGGCAGTTTAATTCTTTTGCCAGTTCTTCTGCAATTTTTCTTCCACTGCTTCCATAGACACGACCGATTGCCACATTTATCTGATTTTCTGAAACTGCCATAGACGGAAGGGCTTCTTGTGTTTCTTTCCCTTCTTTTCCTTCTCTTGCAATTAATTCCTGCATCATCTTGTCATACACTTTATCCAATTTATAACAGGCTGCAATTAAGAGCATCACGACCCAGATTCCAATCGGCACATACAGATAAAAGCCTTTAATTGCTGTAATTGCACCACTTGTCTGTTCTGCTGCGGTTGCTTTTAATCCATTAAATCCTGCTGCTGCCAAAATTCCACTCATGATTGCAGAAGTGATACCAGAACCTGCTTTTTGTCCCATACTCATAGAAGAAAACATCAGACCTTCTACACGCAGTCCGGATTTCCAATGACCATATTCAATGGCGTCACCCGGAAGAGAATACTGTACCCCATAAAACGGTGCAATTCCGAACCCTCTCATAATACAGGTCAAAACACCCAGCGGAACACTTGTAATATTTAAAAGAAAAATTAACTGACCTACGATTCCAAGTGCACATCCTGCACAAATCAGATTTCTTTTTCCGTATTTCGGTAAAATTTTCGGAAGCATTGCAATTCCCACAATCGTTGCAACTTTTTCTGCTGCTGAGAGTGGCATTACAAGGTCTACATTTCCCAATACGTACTGACAATAATAAGTTAAATCTGTTCCGATAATAATCTGATATGCGGTATAGAAAACCATCAGTCCCAGTGCAATCAGAAAATAACGGTTTGTAACAGTTGTCTTAAATGCTTTTAAGAACGGAATATTTTCTTTTACCTTCGCTGCTGCCTGTACACGCTCGGTGCAAGTCATATAAGTATTAATTAAAACCAGTACTGATACACCTGCATAGACTGCCGTTACAATAATCCATGCCATCTGTTCGTTATGGATTATCTTTGCCACTTTATTGATTAACGGAAGCGTAAATGCAGTAATTACCATACTTGCAGTAATGGAAAGCACCATTCGGATGTTACAGATAACATCACGTTCTCTTCTGTCACGACTCATTAAAGAGCCCAGTGCGTGGAACGGCTGACTGATTGCGGTATAGACAACCGTATTCATAATGTTATAAGTCACAAATGCATAAATAATCTTTCCCATACTTCCAATTGACGGCATGGTAAACAGTAAGATTGCCGCTATCGCATAAGGCAGAGCCAGACGCAAAATCCAGATTCTGGCTTTTCCATACTTAGAATGGGTACGGTCAATAATTGTTCCCATCAGCACATCCGAAAATCCATCAAATACACGAGATAATAACATAATCATTCCGACTGCCCCGACGGAAATTCCTACTACATTTGTGTAGAAATAAATCAAAAGTGTCGTAGTCATTGTGTACATCAAGGTTAATGCCGGGTCACCAAAACAATATGCAAGTTTTTCGCTGACCGGAACCTTGATAAATTCATCCATGTTTTTTCCCTTCTGCTTAAAATTCAACAGTTCAGGTATTCCGCCCTTTATCATACATTTTCTCCTTTTTTCAGACAAAGCGGGTAAAATACCCGCCTTTGTCTTCTCCCTGTTGTTTTATTCTTCTCCTGTTTTAAGTTTACTCCTATCCAAAATATTTTTGTACAAAACTTCTTGTTACTTCGGCTGCTTTTTTCACATTTTCTTCGTGAGACATTTTATAATATTCCGGACGGAATTCCTCGATAGTGCAAACTCCATCAAACCCGATTTCTTTTAAAGCAGATACAATTCCGGCATGGTCTACCACCCCTTCTTCCGGCCAGAGACGTTTATCATCTCCACAAGAGCCAAGCGGAAGATCTTCACAGTCATTCAAATGATAAGCAAAGATTTTCTTACCATCTGCTGCTCTTAAATCTTCTAACTTAGAGCACATTTCATGGAAATGGAAGGTATCTACGGTCACACCTACATTTTCTCTGTCTACTGCTTTTACTACATCATAAGCCGTACCGAACTGGTTGATGGAACAGTTTGGAGCTCCGCAAAATTCCAGAGAAATCTTCATATCTTTGCCGACTCTATCTGAAAGATAACGAAGTCTTTCCACTGCTTCTTCCTTGATTTCAGAAACAGTTTTATCTTTTACATCAAAACTTGGTACCGTAATTAACATCTTCATTCCAATTGCTTTGGACACTTCCAAAATGAAATCAACTTCCTCATCAATTTCTTTTTCTCCTGCCTCGTCTCTCTGATTAAAGAAGATTAATGTATTATAAGCCCATGGTTTTAAGTGATGATTTTTAAACCAGTCTGCCAATTCTTCTAAAGTATGCTCTTTTAAGTATTCTCTGACACAATCAAAACGAATTTCAATATAATCAAATCCATATTTTTCACACATTTCCATATCTGCCAGTAAAGACTGTCCCTTACATTCTAATGCGGTTGCTTCGTTAAATCCTAATTTCATTGGTTTTTTCTCCTTTTTCTGATTTTCTGATTCTGAAACTGTCGCATAAACCTATCAGGGACAATTCCAGAATTTTATTTCAACTTACCAGTTTATCTTCCTATTTATAGAATTCCGGTTTTTCTACTGCTGTTTCAATCTTTTCAATTGCACCTGTCTCCTGTGCTTTTACAAGTGCATCTGCGGTAACCGCTGCAAGATATCCATCCCACGCATTTGGTCCTTTAATCACGCCTTCGCTTGCTGCGTCTACCCAGTCCTGAACCTCTGTATCATAAGCATCTTTAAATCTTACGAAGCAGTCTGTATCAATAGTAGTGGAAACAGCTGCATTTTTACGGATGCTTGGGTAAATTGGAGACGGCATTTTAATTGCTCCATCTTCACAAACCACTTCACAGTTAATGTCGTATCCAAATTTGCAGTTTACAAAGACTTCAACATCAATGCACACACCTTTTTTGGTACGAAGCAGCATAATCTGTGGGTCCTTTAATTCAGAATGAGAATATTTTGTTACTTTTGGCATAATCACCTGAGCGGATTCATATTCATCATCTACTAACCAGTGAAGTACATCGATTTCGTGAATTGCTGTATCATGAACTGCCATCGGTGTATTGTAATTTGTTCCAACTTCCGGATTTCTGTGTGTGCAGTGAAGCATCAGCGGTTCTCCGTATTCTCCGGTTGCCAGTGCTTCTTTTACCTGCATATAACCTTTATCATAACGTCTCATAAATCCAAGCTGAATTAAATGTTTTCCAGATTCCACTTCTGCATTTACTACTTTTAAACAATCCTCAGCAGTGGTACATAACGGTTTTTCACAGAAGATTCGTTTTCCTGCTTTGATTGCTGCAAGCAGGGAATCTACATGTGCAAATCCAGGAGAAACAATAAATACCGCATCTACTTCCGGGTCATGAATCAATTCATTTGCATCAGTATAAACTTTTGCTCCGCAAATTTCAGCTGCCTGTTTTGCGCTTTCTTCAAACACATCGGAAACTGCTACTACTTCTGCTCCCTGAATTTTGTTTGTCAGTCTTCTGATATGGTCCTTTCCCATTCCACCGCATCCAATTACTCCAACTCTTAACATAATTTTTTTCCTCCATCATCTTTTTATTTTTTTGTTTTTT
>JAIIAN010000177.1 GCA_022717655.1 Bacillota bacterium
TTTCTTTTATTTTTTCTTTTTTGTTTGCGTTCACGTGTACATTTTGATTCAAAAAAGAATTGAAATTTCTTTTTCATTATTGAAACTTCAATTCTTTTTAGTCTTACATATTGTATTTGGTTTTAATTACAATTTCTGTATACTGATACTCTTCTTTCGGTTCTTTATGGTCTAAGAAAAGCCGAAATAATATCATAACCGGCTCATATCCCTGCACATAAGCATCCTGACCGATTAAAAAATTAATCACTCCTTTTTCCATCCATTTTTTATTTTCACTCAAGAAATCATTTCCTATTACTTTAATAGATTTGCCTTTTCCAAGTTTTTCCAGTGCCTCGCAGATTCCCTTTACGGCCGGACCGGTTATATAGATTCCAGATAAATTCGGATATTGTTCGATTAATTCTTCTACAATCTTTCCTGCTACCCAGTCATCATCATAAGAATATCTTGTATGAATCAATTCTATCTCTGGAAATTCATCCATAATCTCTGACTGAAAGCCCCTCGCCCTATTATTTAATGATGGATTGGAAATATGTCCGGAAATAACAACAACCTGCCCTTTTTCACCGATAATTTCTCCCATCAATCCTGCTGCCGTTCTTCCACTCTGAATTCCGTTTTGCCCAACATAACACAAGCGTTTCGTATCCTCAACATCGGAATTTAAGGTCACAATCGGAATTTCATATTCTTCCGCAAACTGTCGGATTTTATTCTTTAATACACTATCCTCGGACGGCACTAAAGCAATTCCAGAATACTGTTCTTCATAAAGCTTATCCATAATTTCCATAACACTCTGGGCATCCACCCCTTTTACCGGAAATACTTCCACACTTCCGCCAAGACTTTCTACTTCCTGTTTGGCTGCCAAAATTCCTTCTGACACCAGATTCATAAATGGTGTCTGAGCAGACTGAAGAATCACTGCAATCTTTACATTCTTTTTTGCCATAGCAAGTGCACGTCCCGCACGACTTGGCTGATATCCCATTTCTTTTGCTATTTTTCGGATTCTTTCTGCGACTTCCGCATTAACCCGCCCCCTGTTTTTCAATGCACGGTCAACCGTCCCTCTTGAAACACCGGCGGCTTCTGCTATCTGCTGCAATGTTACAGGCATATTTTTCCCTCTCCTTTAACCTTCAATACTAATAATCTCTTGTTTAGCTAAAATACGCTCGGAATCTCACAGGCTTTCGCCTTCAGAAATCCCGAGCGTATTTTAATCCTGCTCTCTTTATTTTACTACGTTTCTTTTCTAATTTCCACACTCAATGCTGATTTCATTGAATTTTGCCAGCACATCATCTACATTTAATGCTTCTTTTTCTTTCCCTTTTTTATCTAAGATAACCTTTCCTTGATGCATCATAATAATTCGATTTCCATACTCAAGAGCATAACGAAGATTATGTGTCACCATAAGTGAAGTCAGTTTCTTTTCCTTTACAATCTGATCCGTCAACTGCATATTGATCTCTGCGGTTTTCGGGTCAAGTGCAGCTGTATGTTCATCCAAAATCAAAAATTCAATCGGGGTCATAGTAGACATTAAAAGTGCCATTGCCTGTCTTTGCCCACCGGAAAGTGAACCTACTTTTACATCCATTTTATCCTCTAAACCAAGATTTAATGGACGAAGCAAATCCTGATAGTATTCTTTTCGCTTTTTACGCACGCAGAAACCAAGATTGTAAGGTTTTCCTTTATTCTCTGCCAGTGCCATATTTTCCATAATTGTCATAGATGGACAAGTCCCAAGAGACGGGTCCTGAAAAACACGACCGATTTTAGAAAGGCGCTTATGTTCACTCATATTCGTAATATCCTGATTGTTAATCAGAATCTTTCCGGAGTCCACGCCAATACTTCCACAGACAATATTCAGCATAGAAGTTTTTCCAGAACCGTTACTTCCCACTACCGCAACAAATTCTCCATCTTCTACTTTAAAATTAAAATCATCAAACAGACACATTTCATTGACTGTTCCCGGATTGTAATATTTATGAATATGTTTTAACTCAAGCATGGATTTTCACCTTCTTTCTTCGTTCCATTCCTACTACTAAGATAATCAGAAGAATGGCAGCCGTAATAAATTTTGTATCCGTTGATGGGAATCCAAGACGAATTGCAAGTGCTACGCAGGCTTTATAAAAAATAGATCCAATGACAACACTGCTTGTCACCCTTAAAATTGTCACTTTCTTAAATACACTTGTTCCCATGATAACACTGGCAAGTCCGATTACAACGGTACCGGTTCCCATAGAAACATCAAAATAACGCTGCTGTTGTACAAAAATACATCCACTTAAAGCTACCAGACCATTTGAAACAGCAAGTCCAACAATTTTTACCAGTCCTTTATCCACTCCAAGAGAAGTAATAATTTTTTCGTTATCACCCACAGCACGAAGCAGCATACCAGACTTTGTACTTAAATACCAATCCAGAAAATACTTGCTGATTAAAGTAATGATTAAGATAATAATCACAGTTTTATAAGGAACAAGTGCTTCTGGGAAAATCCAGTCTACCACCGCATTCTCAAAAATATTCGAATTATTATAAATCGGCAGGTTTGCTCTTCCTGCAATTCTTAAGTTCACTGTATAAAGTGCTGTCATCATAATAATACCGGAAAGTAAATCTCTTACTTTTAATTTTACATGAATCAGTCCGGTTAATGCTCCAATGAGTGCTCCTGCCAAAAAGCAGATTGGAAGCGTTAAAAGTGAATTAAATCCTTTACTGATTAAAGCCGCCGTGATGGCAGCTCCCATAGGAAAGCTGCCATCTACGGTTAAATCCGGAAAATCCAGAATTTTATAAGTAATGTAAACACCAAGAGCCATAATCGCATAAATAAGCCCTTGTTCAATTACGCTTTGAATTAAAGCCATCTTTTTTGTTCCTCCGCTTATTCTACTTCGATGGAATCGAACATTTCTGCTGCGTCAGACACGTAGCTTTCATCCAATGTAATTCCTAAGTTATCTGCTACTTCTGTATTTCCGTAAAAGCTTGGCTCTGTGATTAATTCATAATTTAATTCGGAAGCTTTTGCTTCTCCCTTTAATACTTTTGCTGCCATCTCTCCAGTCTGTTTTCCAAGAGAAACATAATCAATTCCCATAGAAGCAAGGCAGCCATTTTTTACCTGTTCTACTTCAGAGCCAAAAACAGGAATTTTTGCATCATTTGCTGCCGCAAGTACAGTCTGAAGTGCAGATACTACTGTATTATCTGTTAAGTTTGTAATACAATCTACTTTCGTTACTAAGTCTTTCGCTGCCATTTCTACATCAGCAATTGTATTAATACCAGTGTCTACAATTTCAAATCCATAATCTCCGGCCAACTCTTTATAGGTAGCAATCGTACTTTCAGAGTTTGTCTCACTTGTTGTATAAAGAATACCGATTTTCTTAGCATCCGGGAGAGTTGCACGAATCATCTTTAACTGTTCTTCTACCGGAAGTGCATCAGAAGTACCTGTAATATTTCCAACCGGGGTTCCATCTTCTGTTGCAAGCTGTGCTGCTACCGGGTCTGAAACTGCGGTATAGATAACCGGAATTTCTGTTCCTTTTGTGCTGTTATATGCACTCATAGCTGCCGGAGTTGCAATTGCACAAATCAAATCTACGTTTTTAGAAACAAAGTTATCTGCAATTGTTGCTGCTGTGCCGGTATCTGCCTGCGCATTATCTAAGATGACATCTAAATTTACACCTTCTTCAATTCCAGCTTCCTTTAAACCTTCTAAAAATCCTTCACGGCAGTTATCCAGAGAACCATGCTCTGCAAACTGGGAAATTCCAACTGTATAGGTTGCTTCTTTACTGTCTGTACCTTTTGTATCTGCAGTGCTTTTCTCTGCTGAACTGTTTCCGCATCCTGCAAGTACTCCTGCTGTCATTACTACGCTTAATACCATTGCTAATACTTTTCTTCTCATCTTTTTTTCTCCTTTTCTTGTCTCTGTATTTTCTTAACAAAAACAAAACATGATAGGATTTACTTCCGATAGGAGTTTCTCCTATGAAATAAAAAACCGCCTCAAGCCTAAGCTTGAGACGGTAATAAATTCTTATTATCGCGGTACCACTCAAATTAACATTTTTCATGTCCACTTTACGCATGTACTATCATACACTCCTTACTGATAACGGGTTTCGGTTCCCCGACAGTGCCTACTTATTTCTTCCATGTTCGGACTGCCCTCAAAAGTCCATTCAGCAAATCAATTCGTACTGCATTTCACCACCGCAGCTCTCTGTTCCTTCATGAATAAGCTTACTACTCTTTCTCATCGGTTTTGCTTTTGTTGTCATTTATTCTAATACGAAATGTTCGGATTGTCAACCCTTTAAAGCAATAAATTCAAAAATATTGGAGGCAAAACTTTTGCCTCCAATTAGCATTTATTATTATTTTGCAGTACGAACTGCTCCTATTTTTAAAGTTGTACTTTCTTTATATGGTCTTACTAACAGGTACACAAATCCGGCAACTAAGAGGAATGCTACAATTGTACCAATTCCGAATGTACCAGCTGTGATTAAAGTACCGATCTGGTAAACACAAAGAGATACAACATAAGCAAGCAGGGTCTGATATCCAATTGCAAACCAGAACCATTTTGCATTGTTCATTTCACGTTTGATAGCTCCCATTGCTGCAAAGCATGGAGCACAAAGCAGGTTGAATACCAGGAAGGAATATGCAGCAACTGCTGTCATACTTCCGGCAAGGCTTCCCCAGATTTCTGTACCATCTTCTGCAACTTCTGAGAATCCATAAAGGATACCAAAGGTACCTACTACGTTTTCTTTTGCTACAAGACCTGTGATTGCTGCCACTGCTGATTTCCAGTTTCCCCATCCAAGAGGAGCGAAAATCCATGCAACTGCATTACCAACTCTTGCTAAAATACTGTGATCAAGTTCCAAATCTTCTAACATACGGAACTGTCCATCTACCCATCCGAAGTAAGAAGTAAACCATACTACGATTGTAGAAAGAAGGATAACAGTACCCGCTTTCTTAATGAAAGACCAGCCTCTTTCCCACATACTT
This sequence comes from Bacillota bacterium, assembly GCA_022717655.1. Classification (GTDB taxonomy): domain Bacteria; phylum Bacillota; class Clostridia; order Lachnospirales; family Lachnospiraceae; genus Blautia. The sequence goes on from JAIIAN010000177.1 coordinate 5,101, forward strand.
CTCAGTACATTACTTACGGTAGGCATGTGGTATGCAGGAAGCTCCATTACGAATGGTGCCGGCTCACCTGAAAACATTTTTGTTTTCTTAAGAATAATACCAGAGCAGATAATTGCTGCAATACCAACAAAATATGCACTTGGTGCTACCCATGAAGCACCGCCGAATAATGCACCTGCGATTAAGGCGATGATCGGAAGTTTTGCACCACAAGGGATAAATGTTGTTGTCATGATTGTCATTTTACGGTCACGGTCGTTTTCGATTGTACGGGAAGCCATAACTCCAGGTACACCACAACCGGTTCCAATTAACATCGGAATAAATGATTTTCCGGAAAGACCGAATTTACGGAAAATTCTATCCATAATGAAAGCAACTCGTGCCATATAACCACAGGATTCCAAAAATGCAAGGAAGATAAATAATACCAGCATCTGAGGAACGAAACCAAGTACTGCACCAACACCGGCTACAATACCATCAAGAATCAGACCCTCTAACCATGGAGCACAGTTTACTGCGTCTAACAGGTTTCCAATGATAACCGGTACACCAGGAACATCAACCAGACCAAACAGACTCCATCCGTCACCGAATACACCGTCATTTGCCCAGTCTGTTGCCCAGCCACCAACTGTTGTTACAGAAACATAATATACAATAAACATAATTACCGCAAAGATTGGCAGAGCCAGGAAGCGGTTTGTTACAATTCGGTCAATTTTATCAGAGGTTGTTACTTTATCTTTCTTTCCTCTTGTGAAGCATTGGTCAATAATGGAAGAAATATAAACATAACGCTCATTTGTGATAATACTTTCTGTATCATCATCCATCACTTCTTCAATTTTAGCGATTTCAGCAGAAACATCCGGAAGATTGCTTACCTGCTCGCCAATTTTATCATCTCTTTCTAAGAGTTTGATTGCAAAGAATCTCTTCTGTTCTTC
>JAIIAN010000178.1 GCA_022717655.1 Bacillota bacterium
AGTAAAGGTTCGGTTCAAGATATCACTCCTAATTTGATTTTACTTTATTCCAAAGTTCGTTGTAGTAAGAATCTGCCTCGTCTCCAAGAAAACGGAATGTTTCACAGCGTGCCAAATCTTCCTCAGAAGGGAATAAAGTTTCACTGTTTCGGATGCTTTCATCTTCGATTAAAGCTCTTGCGGCTGCATTAGGAGTTGCATAAGTGATATACTCAAAGTTCATAAGTGCAATATCAGGACGGCATAAGAAATTGATAAATTTCTCAGCATTTTCTTTATTTTTGGCATTGGATGGGATAACCCAGGAGTCAATCCACACATTAGAACCTTCTTTTGGAATCACATACTCAAGTGCCGGATTTTCTCTTTGCGTATAAAGTGCTTCACCGGAATAAATGACACCAAGAGCAGCTTCATTTCCAATCATTTTATCACGGACCTGGTCTACGACATAAGCCTGTACAAGCGGTTTCTGGGCAACTAAATCCTCTTTTGCCTGAATGAGCTCATCGACTTCAACTGAGTTTAAGGAATAACCTTTGCGTTTTAAGGCAACAGCAAATGTATCACGTACAGAATCCTGCATTAAGATACGGTCCTTGTATTTTTTATCCCATAAAATATTCCAGCTGTCAACCGGCTCATCCACCATATTTTTATTGTAGAGAATACCGACTGTTCCAACACAATACGGAATGGAATATTCATTATCAGGGTCAAAACTTTGGCTCTGGGTTAAATAGGCAGGGTCAATATTTTTCAGATTTGGAATGTTATCAAGGTTTAATTTGCTTAACAGTCCATTTTCACGCATACGTTGAATCATATAATCCGAAGGACATACTACATCATAAGCAATAGCACCGGAAAGAATTTTAGGATACATGATTTCATTGGTTTCGTATTCTTCATAGATAACCTGAATTCCGGTTTCTTCTTCAAATATGTCAAGTACATCAGGGTCAATGTATTCTCCCCAGTTGTAAACAATTACCTGTTCTTCGGAGACACTTCCGGTTATTCTTACATGATGAATTAAGCCGGTTACTGCGACTAATAAGATAAATCCGGCAGGAATCACCTGATGCCATGGGATTTTTCGCTTTCGTTTAAAATCTTTTGCGGTTGAACCGGCTTTTTTAGAATCCGTTTCTTTTGGTGAGGTGTTCATTAAAATCATAATTACCATAACCGATAGGAACAAAAGAGTGGAAAGTGCATACATTTCCGGACGGATTCCTTTTCGTACTTCAGAATAAATCTTTGTAGAAAGTGTATCAATTCCAGGACCTTTTGTAAAGTGGGTGATGATAAAATCATCGAGCGACATGGTAAAAGTCATTAAAAATCCGGACAATACACCCGGGAGGATATCTGGAAATACGACTTTCATAAATGCCTGAAAAGGTCCCGCACCTAAGTCGCGGGCGGCTTCGTAAGTGCTTTTATTGGTCTGTTTTAGTTTTGGCATGACGCTTAAGATTGCATAAGGAATATTAAAAGTAATGTGTGCAATCAGGATTGTAGAAAATCCTAAAGTAAAACGAAACGCAATAAAAAGCAGCATTAAGGAAATTCCGGTTACGATATCGGAATTTAAAACCGGAATATTGGTAATTCCCATGATAATGGTGCGCCATTTTGCCTTCATTGCGGTGATGCCAAGTGAGGCACAAGTGCCGATAATGGTTGCAATTAAGGCAGAAAGAAACGCAATTGCAAGGGTATTATAAAGGGCACTCATAATGGCGTCGTCCTGAAACAGGGAAGAGTACCATTTGAGTGTAAATCCACCCCATTTTGAACGGGATTTGGATGAGTTAAAAGAGAGTACAATCAAAGTCGCAATCGGGGCATACATTAAAAATAAAATGAATCCAAGGTAGATATTACGTGCTGCTTTTTTCATTAGAACATGCCTCCTTCTCCGTTTTTATCATACTTGGTTGTAATCACCATACTGATTAAAATAAAGACCATCAGAACCAGAGAAAGTCCACTGCCGACATTCCAGTTGCTTCCTTGTTTGAATTTTTGTTCGATGACATTTCCAATTAATAAAATCTTGCTTCCACCAAGTAAATCAGAGATAACAAAGGTGGTCAGTGCCGGAACGAAAACCATAATAATACCGCTTACAACGCCTGGGATACTTAAAGGAAAGATAATTTTACGGAACGTATAAAGTTCTGTTGCCCCTAAGTCTCTTGCAGCAGAAATGACATCTTTGTCAATTTTGGAGAGTACGTTGTAAAGCGGAAGTACCATAAACGGTAAAAAGTTGTAAACCATACCCAGTACAATCGCATAAGGCGTATTGATTAACTGAAGTGCGGGCAGATGAAAAAAGTTTAACACCTGATTGATGACTCCGTTTTTCTCTAACAGAGTCTGCCATGCCAGTGTGCGCAGAAGGAAATTCATCCACATAGGGATAATAAAAATGAGCACGATAAATACATTTTGACCAACTTTCATATTGGAAAGAATGATTGCCAAAGGATAGGCAAGGAGCAGACAGATAGCGGTGCTGATAAGAGAAAGCAGGAGGGAAAGACAGAGTGCCTTAAAATTCTCGACCGTTCCGATAGCCAGAAGATTTTCAAAAGTCAGATGACCGTTTGCATCGGTAAGACCATAGTAGACAACCATGGCAAGCGGAATGAGAATAAATGCCAGAGCCCAGAAAAGATACGGTCCGGCGAGTAATTTTTTCTTATTCATTAACTCCTATCGCCTCCTCATCTTCCGATTCCGGTTTATTCATAATCTGGATATCAAACGGGTCTACATGGATTCCGACTTTTTGTCCAACCGGGAACATATCCGTGCTGTGAACAAGCCATTCAAATCCGTTTGCATCTACTTCCATCTCGTAGTGAACACCTTTAAAAATTAAGTGAGTAACGATACCCGTAATTGTGCCTTTTTCCGGTTCTACAAGGTCAACATCCTCTGGACGGATAACCACATCGACCGGTTTATTTTGTCCAAATCCGGTATCGACACAATCAAATTTTGCACCAAGAATCTGTACCAGGCGGTCTTGTATCATAACTCCTTCGATGATATTACTTTCTCCGATAAAGTCTGCTACAAAAGCATTTTGTGGCTCATTGTAGATATCTTCCGGAGAACCCATCTGTTGAATATAGCCTTGATTCATAACAACAATCGTATCGGACATGGTAAGGGCTTCTTCCTGATCGTGAGTGACGTAGATGAAGGTAATACCAAGTTCATTTTTTAAACGAATCAGTTCATACTGCATGTCCTGACGAAGTTTTAAGTCAAGAGCACCAAGTGGTTCATCTAAGAGCAGTAAACGTGGTTCATTTACAATTGCGCGGGCAATTGCAATTCTCTGCTGCTGACCACCGCTTAATGAATCCGGAAGTCTGTTTTCATATCCTTCTAGATTTACAAGTTTTAGGGCATATCGGATTTTATCCTTAATATAGGCATCAGATTTTCCGGAAATTTTCAAGCCAAAAGCAATGTTTTCGGATACACTCATGTGAGAAAAAAGAGCGTATTTCTGGAAAACGGTGTTTAAATTCCGTTTATTTGGAGGAAGATGCGTAATGTCCTGACCGTCAAAAATGACCTGTCCCTTGTCCGGAGATTCAAATCCTCCTAAGATACGAAGAGTGGTTGTTTTTCCGCATCCACTTGGACCAAGCAGAGTGAGAAATTCATTTTCATGAACCGACAGATTTAAATCATCTAAAACAAGCTGTTCCCCAAACCCTTTTGAGATATGGATAAAATCCACCAGTGTTTTTTTCATGGCAGTCTCCTTAAGTAAAGTATAGTAAATAAAATGCCGGCAGAAACGGAATGATTCCTACCAGGCTTTTAAATTTCATTATACTAGAACCGAAAATCCTGTCAATAGAATGACGGGATAAATGTTTGTAAAATCGGGGGAATTTGCATTGTATAAAAAAAAACTTTGTGGTAGAATGTCGGTAGACCGGACAACGGAACGAACAAAAACAGACAGGAGGGTATACTATAATGAAAGAAAAGTATGTTGCTTATGTTGGAACTTATACCCATGGAAGCAGTATTGGAATTCATTTATATGATGTAAATGTGGAAGAGGGAACTATGACAGAAAGAAAAGTAGTTCCGGTAAATAACTCTTCCCATCTGGCTATCTCTGTAAACGGAAAATACTTGTACTCCATCGCAGATGAGGGTGTGGCAGTATTTGCAATTGCGCCGGATGGAGATTTAACCTTTATTAATAAAGTAGGAATTGATGGAATGAGAGGCTGTCACCTTTCCACCGATACAAAAGGAAAATATCTGTATGTTGCAGGTTATCACGACGGAAAAGTTACCGTAGTACACACACATAGAGATGGACGTCTGGGAAGTATTATGGATGGCGTGTTCCATAAAGGTCTTGGAAGCGTTGCAGAAAGAAACTTCCGTCCACATGTCAGCTGTGTGCGTCCAACACCGGATGGAAAATATCTGTGCGCAGTCGATAATGGAATTGACCAGATTAAGATTTATCGTCCGACAGAGAGAACCAGTAAGCTGGATTTGGTTGACGTCCTTCGTTGTGTCAGAGAATCTGGACCGAAACTGATTAAATTCAGCCCGAATGGAAAGTTTGCTTTTGTAAATTATGAATTAAAAAATGAAATTCAGGTTTACAGTTATGATGGAAGCGGTGAGAACCCGAAATTTGAACTGCTTCAGACAGAAAGTACTTTGGCTTCCCATGAAGATGAGGCACATGATGCAACTTCTGGAATGTGTCTTTCTGAAGATGGGAAATATCTGTTTACTTCTACAGCCGGAGAAAATACGGTTGCGATGTATAAAGTAGATGAAGAGACAGGACATATTGAAAGACAGTTTGTACTGCCAATCAGTGGAGAGTATCCAAAAGACCTTGATGTATTTCCGGATGGCCGTCATCTGGCAGTTGTCAATCATGAGTCAAACTCCATCACAACATTTTCAATCGATTATGAGAAAAAACTGCTGCTCATGAAAGGAAAACCACTTAAAGTAGAAACTCCAAACAGCATTATTTTCCATAAATGTGATTACGCAGAATAATATTCATGGCAGACGAAGGGAGACACCATGATTCGAATTTTTAAAACCATTGATGGAAAAATGCATCAGATGGAGGAAGCGTGCGAAGGCTGCTGGGTTGCACTGACAAACCCGACTGCTACGGAAATTTTTGAAATCTGTAATCGGTTTCAGATAGAAGTAGATGACTTACGTGCCCCTCTGGATGAAGAAGAACGCTCCCGTATAGAAGTGGAAGAAAATTATACCTTGATTTTGGTGGATACTCCGATTATAGAGGAGAGAGGAGACAAGGACTGGTTTGGTACGATTCCTCTTTCTATTATAATCACGAATGAGATGATTTTTACAGTTTGTCTGGAAGATACATCGGTTCTTGGAAAATTCATGGACGGGCGTGTACGCAATTTTTATACTTATATGAAAACGCGGTTTATTTTACAGATTCTGTATAATAATGCAAGCATGTTCCTGCATTATCTGCGTATCATAGATAAGAAAAGTGAAGAAGTGGAAGAGAAGCTGCATGCTTCGACCAGAAATCAGGAATTGATAGAACTTCTTGAACTGGAGAAATCACTGGTCTACTTTATTACTTCCCTTCGTTCAAACGAAGTAGTATTAGAAAAACTTTTAAAAGTAGACCGAATTAAAAAATATCCCGATGATACAGACCTGCTTGAGGATGTTATCGTCGAGAACAAACAGGCGATTGAGATGGCGAATATTTACAGTGGAATTTTAAGTGGAATGACCGATGCGTTTGCGTCTGTTATTTCTAATAACTTAAACATTGTAATGAAATTTCTGGCAACGGTTACGATTGTAATGTCGATTCCAACCATGATTTTCAGTGCTTATGGAATGAACGTCAAATCCGTCGGGATGCCATTTGCAGACAGCCCTTATGGATTTA